>ONET01000006.1 GCA_900316905.1 uncultured Treponema sp. | reverse complement strand
TTTGTCTCTCGTGCTAGTAAAACGCATAGGGCGATTATACCACAGTTTTGGAAAATATAAAAGTGGGGAACTTTGCCAAGGCGGAACTTTGGCCTAAAGCCAAAATGGCTTTCCCTGGCCCACGCTTTGAGAGCCTTTTGCGCCTGATTCCAAAAAAGAGCTGATTATCGGGCGGCCTAGCAAGGCTTCCTCGGCGCCTAACGCTAAAGCCGCAGCGATGTCTTCTTTAGAGCGAAGGCCTCCGTCAACCCAGACGGCGGCGGCGCTCTTTTTTATGCGCGCGATGTTGGCCAGCATGAATTGCGCGGTCGATCCGATGTCGGTTTCAACACGGCCGCCGTGGTTTGAGATGTAAGCGACTTCCGGCTTTAGCTCTTCTATTAAATCAAGGCTCTCTTGGGCAAAGACTCCCTTTACGACAAGCGGAAGCTTTGTCGCGTGGCGAAGTTCGTTCAATTGGGCGGCGGTCTTTTTTTCCAGGTGAACCTTGTTGCGCATCGTGACGATGTTGTAGGAATCAATGTCAACGCCTATATATTCGGCCACGGGCATGGCCCATTCGGCGCGCTCCAAAAGTTTTTCTTGCGGGTAGGGCTTTAAAAAGACCGCCGCCTTTTTGGGCGTGGAAAGAGTCGCTGCATCGGGAGCGCGGTTTGAGACGGCCGCAGTCTTGGTCAGTGAAGCCTCTTGGTTCAAGGTTTGGACGGCCGCGATTCCGGCAAGCAGCTTGTTGTCGGGGCAGCCGTCGCCGACGCCCAGCTTTATTCCAAGGCCGGCGGCAAAGGCGTAAAAGGGCGCGTAAAAGGATTCTTCGTCGGGCCAGCCGACGTTTTCTTCGGCGCCGGTGATTGGAGCAAGGCGTATTTTTTGTGGAACGATCGAGGCGGCGGCCTCTTGCAATTTTTCTTGCGGAATTGACGGAAGAATTTTTTTCCAGCCTTCTACGTTCAGGCTGAAATTCCTTCCGTCAAAAACGCCGCCCATTCCGGGAAGCTCGCCCGCGCAAGCCGCGCCGTCGCAGTCAGCGCAAAGGCGGCATTTGTAGCTAGCGGACAATTTTAGTCTCCAAAAGAAGTTCCCAAGTGGCGCGCGGCCAAAAGCATCGGGTGGTCAAGCGGAACGTTCTTCACTTTGCCGGCCACTTCTTTTAACGGAACTCCGACAATCTTTTGGTCTTGCAAGGCGACAAGCTTTCCGAACTCTCCGCGCGCCAAAAAGTCGGCGGCGGCGCAACCATATTGGCTGGCCAAAACTCTGTCGTAGGGAGAAGGTGTTCCGCCGCGCTGCAAGTAGCCCAAAACAGTCACGCGCGACTCTATGTTTGTGCGCTCGCCCAATTCCTTGGCCACGCGGTAGGCGATTGAGTAAGGCATTTCGGCGCGCGCTTTTTTGAATGATTTTTTGTCAAGCTTGGCTTCGGCCTTGCTGAGCGCTCCTTCCGCTACTACGACGATTGAAAATTCCTTTCCGTCCTCCTTGCGTCGCATGACTTTTTCGGCCACGCTGTCGATGTCGTAGGGAATCTCCGGCAAAAGAATCACGTCTCCGCCGCCGGCGACTCCGGAATAAAGGCCAAGCCAGCCGGCCTTGTGGCCCATTACTTCGATTACCATCAATCGGCTGTGGCTGTGCGCGGTCGTGTGGATGCGGTCAATCGCTTCCGTCGCAACGTCAAGCGCTGTGTGAAAGCCAAAGGTCATGTCGGTGTGAACGATGTCGTTGTCGATTGTCTTTGGAAGGCCGATCACGTTGAGGCCTTCGTCGGCCAAGAGGCTGGCGGTTGTGTTGGTTCCGTTTCCTCCAAGGCAGACAAGCGCGTCCAAGCCCCATTTTTTGTAATTCTTTTTTATCGCGTCAACCGGCATCATTTTTGCCACCGGATCGGGTTCCTTTGCCTTAAAGGGCTTTTCGCGGCTGGTTCCCAAAAGAGTTCCGCCGATTGTCAAAATGCCGCGCAAGTCCTCCGACTTAAGCGGAACCATGTTGCCCTGCACAAGGCCTCGGTAGCCGTTTTGGATTCCAAAAAATTCCATTCCATACTGAACCATTCCAGAACGGCAAACTCCGCGAATCGCCGCGTTCAATCCTGGGGCGTCTCCCCCGCTAGTGAGGATTCCCACCTTTTTTACAGAAGTCTTGCTCATGCGGAACATTCTACCATAAGGGGCGGCGGAATTCAAGCGGAGAAAATGGCAGTGACATTGACTTTAAGAACTTTTTGTAATATAATGCACATTAACTTAATGGCCATTAAATTAATGGTCGTTACAGCGGGGTGTAAAATGGAAAGATTTTACGACAGAATAAACGAACTTGAAGCTCTGGCGCAAATTGAAAGGCAGGCAAAAAAGACGGCTTGTTTTACGGTTCTCACTGGCCGCCGCAGAATTGGAAAAACGCAGCTTCTTAAACATTTTATCAATGGCAAAAAAGGCGCGTATCTCTTTACGACACGCAGCGCGGAAAAAAATCTTTGCGAGCAATGGCAAAAAATTCTGGAAGAAAGCCTTGGACTAAAAATTTTTGGCAAAGTTGAAGGCCTTTCAGACTTGTTTGAACAGATAATGACATATTCACAAAAAAATCATTTTACGCTTGTAATCGACGAATTCCAAGACATTGAGTATGTAAACAAAGCTTTTTTCAGCCAAATGCAGAATGTTTGGGACAGCCATAAATCGTCTTCAAAAATAAATTTGATTGTCTGCGGTTCAATCTATTCGCTTATGACAAAAATCTTTATGGACAAAAAAGAGCCCTTGTTTGGCCGGTCAACGCACAGCATGCGCCTAAAGCCGTTCGCGCCGTCAGTTGTTAAAACGATTCTGCGGGACTTCAATCCAAAATACAAGGCGGAAGACCTTCTCTGCCTTTACATGCTAAGCGGCGGCGTGGCAAAATATATCTTCCTCTTGATGAACGCCGGCGCGACAACAAAAGCTAAAATGATAGATTCAGTCTGCAATATGGCTTCTCCATTTCTGGTGGATGGCCGCGACATATTAATCAGCGAAATAGGAAAAGACTACGGAATCTATTTTTCAATTCTTCAGGCAATTTCAAGAGGACTCACAAGCCAAAGCGAAATAGATTCTGTCATCCAAAAAAACACAGGAGCGTATTTGCAAAACCTTCAGAAAGTGTTTGGAGTCATAGAGCAAATCCGCCCGTTGCTTTCTAAATCAGAAAGCCGCAATGCAAGATGGCAAATTGTGGACGAGTACATGCTCTTTTACTTCCGCTTCATTTATTCGCATCAGGACTTAATCGAGCTTGGAAATTACGACGCGCTAAAAGATTTCATTCTCCGCGATTACGAAACATTCACAGGAAAAACTCTAGAACGGTATTTTGCCGCAAAATTAATGGAAGAAGGCAATGTCACAAAAATCGGCGGCTGGTGGGATAAAAAATCCATGAACGAAATAGACATCGTCGCCGTCAACGATTTGGAAAAATCCTGCGGCATCTACGAAATTAAACGCCAGGCTAAGAACATCAATCTTTCAAAAGTTCAGCCTAAGGCGGACGTCTTTATGCAAAAGTTGAACGGTTACAGCCATACGGTTTCCGGGCTGTCTATGGGAGATATGTAAAAAACTGTTGTTCCGCTCGACCAATGGGCGGCGGAATTCAAGTCAAAAAAAATCTTGCGAATTTTTCCACATTCCGCAAAAAGCGCGCTATAATAGAAATATTATATCATAAAAATAGGGGCGCTGTATGAAACCGTTAAGAAGCGACGTTAGCTGGAGATTTTTGGACGAATACCGGGGAAAATTCTTTAAGGCCAATTGGCCCACGCTGCCGCAAATGTTCCGCGTTTCTGTGGAACGCTGGCCGGACAACGTTTGCTTTGTCGATTTTGACGGAAACGGAGGAACAAAGCAGTCCTACACTTACACGCAGGTTTGGCGGAACGTCGAGACGCTGGCCCAGTGGATGATTTCCAACGGAATAAAGAAGGGCGACCGCGTTGCCGTGAGCGGAAAAAATTCCCCCGAATGGGCCACGGTTTTCATCGCCTCTATGCTGGCCGGAGCCATCGCCTGCCCGATGGACTACGCTCTCCACAACGCCGAAATCGCAAACCTCATAAAGACCGCAAAGCCCAAGATGCTTTTTGTGGACGAGGAAAAATACGACTGGTTCCAAAAGAGCCGCCTTGGAGTGAAGGTCTATTCGCTTAGCCCCAAAGAGCCCAAAACTTTTGTCTACAACCTTCCCGCGCCAAAAAAACTTTCCGCTTACCCGGAGTTTTCCGACAAGGACACGGCGGCCATTTTGTTCACCAGCGGAACGACCGGAAATCCCAAGGGCGTAATGCTGAGCCACGAAAATTTGGTCAGCGACTGTTTCATCGCGCAGCAAAATTTGGTCTTGTTCGACACCGACGTTTTTTACAATTTGCTTCCGATTCACCACGCCTACACGATGCAGGCGGCCTTGATTTGCCCGCTTAGCGCAGGCTGTTCAATTGTCTTTGGAAAGAGCATGGCCGTGACCCGCTTGCTAAAAGAGCTGCGCGAAGGAAAGATTACCGTCATGCTTGGAGTTCCGCTTTTGTACAACAAGCTTTACACGGGAATCCTAAAGGGCGTGGCCGCCAAGGGAAAGGCCGTTGAGCTTTTGATTAAGTTCCTGATGAATGTAAGCTACGGCATTAAAAAAGTTCTCGGAGTGAACGTAGGAAAATACCTTTTGCATTCTGTTTTAGACGCGGCCAACATTTCCACAATCCGCGTCGCCATTTGCGGAGGCGGCCCGCTTGCCTCAAGCATTTTCAAAGGCTACAACGCGCTGGGAATCGACTTTATCCAGGGCTACGGCTTGACGGAAACTTCGCCGATCATCGCGCTTAATCCGATGGAACATTTTAAGATTGAAAGCGTGGGCATGGACTTTAGCCCTTGGGAAGAAATCAAGATTCTTAATCCCAACGAGCAGGGCATCGGCGAGATCGCCGTAAAGGGCCCGATGGTAATGCAGGGCTACTACAACATGCCTTACGAGACTGCGGAAATGTTCACGAAGGACGGCTTTTTGAAGACCGGCGACTTGGGCTGGATGGACAAGGAGCATTACCTTATGCTCAGCGGCCGCGCCAAAAACCTTATCGTCACCGAGGGCGGAAAGAACGTCTACCCCGAAGAAATCGAGGACGCCTTCCAGCTTGAATATGACGTTGAGCAAATTATGGTTCGCGGCTACGTCGCCAACGAGGAAACCAAGTCCGAGGAAATCGAAGCCTTGGTTTATCCGTCCGACGACTTGCTTGCCCGCCTGGAAATCGACCGCGCCAACGCCGCCAAAGACAAGCGGGTTTACGACGAAATCAAGTTGATTGTTGACAAGATAAACAAGGGCTTGCAGCCTTACGCGCGCGTTTCAAAGATTACAATTTTGGACAAGGCGCTTGAGATGACCACGACGCGAAAGATTAAGCGCGGCTCTGTCGCAAAGGCTGAGCCAAAGAAGACCGCTCCGGCAAAGAAAGCCGCCGCTACAAAGGCCAAGGCCCCGGCAAAGAAAGCGCCCGCCAAGAAGGCGACGCCCGTGAAGAAAGCCGCCCCGGCCAAGAAGGCGGCCGTGAAAAGAGTTGCGGAAAAGAAAGCGCCTGTGAAGGCAAAGGCTCCTGCCAAAAAGTCTGCCGCCGCCAAAAAAGCGGCTCCTGCAAAAAAGCCTGCTAAAAAATGAGCGTCCATGCTCATTTTTTAGCGCGAGTTTCCGCTTGCGCGAAAACTCGCGGCCTGCTTTCTTCTACCTTACTTCGCCGTCCCTGGCTCTAGGATTCCTTTAAACGTATGCGGCGCAAAATGAGCGTCCATGCTCATTTTGCTTAACGAGTTTCCGCTTGTGCGTAAACTCGCGGCCTGCTTTCTTCTAACGTTAAGCGCCATCCATGGCGCATAGTTCGCCCTTAAATGTATGTCCGTTAAGTGATGTCAACTTTACGCGGACAAAGCTTCCGATTAGCGACTTGTCGGCGGCAAAGGCCACGCGCTCGTCGCGCTCGGTCTTGCCCAAAAGTTCGTTGGGGTTTTCTAGCGTGGTTTTGTCGGCCAAGACCGTTATGGTTTTTCCGACTTGCTTTTCCATTTCGGCCTGGGTAATCACAAGCTGCAAGTCGATGATTTTTTGAAGGCGCTCTTTTTTTGTCTCCAAAGAAATTTGGTCGGGCCAAGTCGCCGCCGGAGTTCCTTGGCGCGGATTGTAGTAATACATAAAGGCGTCTTCGTAGCCGACTTCCTTCATCAATGAATAAACCTCTTCAAAGTCTTCCTCGGTCTCGCCGGGAAAGCCTATCATAATGTCGGTGGTAAGCGAAATGTCTGGCATCGCCGCGCGGATCTTTTGAACCAATTCAAGGTAGTGTTCGCGCGTGTAGCGGCGGTTCATTCTTTGCAAAATTTTTGTGGAACCGTGCTGCACTGGCAAGTGTATGTGCTTGCAAATTTTCTCTTCCTTCGCCATCACTTGTATCAAGCGGTCGGACAAGTCTTTTGGGTGGCTTGAGTCAAAGCGTATCCATTTTATTGGGGAACCTGTCTCTTCGATTTTTCGGCATATCAATTCAAGCAAGCGCGGAAAATCCACGCGGCCAAATTCCGCGTCCTCGCAAAGGTAGGAATTTACGTTCTGCCCTAAAAGCGTGATTTCCTTTACGCCGTAGCCGCCCAAAACTTTTATCTCCTCAAAGATTTCCGTAAGAGGGCGGGAAACTTCGCGGCCGCGCACATAGGGAACGATGCAGTAAGCGCAAAAGTTGTTGCAGCCGTTCATGATTGGAACAAAGGAGCTAAAGGCGCCCGGCTCAAGCGAAAGGGAGGCAAAGCGGTAGACAGGCTTTTCGTCGATTGTGGCGCCAATGGCTGCGCCAAACTTTTTGTCCTGCCCTGTCATGTTCGGGCTTGACCCGGACATCTTTTGCGCGGCCGCTTTTTGGCCTTGCGAAAGATTTTCCGCGGCGCTGATTATGTCGCCGAATTTATTTTTGGCGAACGTTCCTACAACGTAGTCGATGGCTGGCCAGTCTTTTTTTAGGCTGTCCAAAAGGCGCTCGGCCATGCAGCCCATGACCACAAGCGTAAGGGGAATCGGGCCGTCCTTTACGTATGCGGCGGCCTCTTCCATCTTGCGCGTCTTGGCGTGCGGGCGCTTTTCGCGGACGGCTTTAAGGCCTGTAAAATATCCCAGACGGCCGATGATTCGGCTTTCGGCCGACGCGCGCACCGAGCAAGTGTTTATGATTACCATGTCGGCGAATTGCGCGTCGCTCGCTTTTGTCCAGCCGCGCGCGATCAATAGCTGTTCCACCGCCGCGCTTTCGGCGATGTTCATTTGGCAGCCGTATGTTTCAAAAAAATATGTCATGCGTTCTCCGCGGCAAAATTTTCCGCCGCCTCGATTGTGTTCTGCATTAAAAGCGCGATTGTCATCGGGCCAACGCCGCCCGGAACCGGAGTGATTACGCTGGCCTTTTGCTTGATGGCCTCGTAGTCAACGTCGCCGACCAACCTAAAGCCGGACTTTTTGGAAGCGTCGGGAACGCGGTTCACGCCGACGTCGATTACAACCGCCCCCTCTTTTACCATGTCGGCGGTTACCGTGTTGGGCCTGCCCGCGGCGGCGATTATTATGTCGGCCGCGCGGGTTATTGAAGCCAAGTCCTTGGTTCCCGTGTGGCAAAGGGTCACGGTGGAATTGTATTCTTTTCGGCTAAGCAAAAGCGCCATAGGCTTTCCGACGATGTTTGAGCGGCCGATTACCGCCGCCCGCGCTCCGTTAGTTTGGACGCCCGCGCGTTCCAGCAAAATCAAAACGCCGTGGGGAGTGCAGGGCAAAAAGCCTTTTCTTCCTATCAACAAGTTCCCCATGTTGACGGGGTGAAAGCCGTCAACGTCCTTTTTGGGGTCAATCGCGAGCGTGACTTTTTCTTCATTTATATGCTTGGGAAGGGGGAGTTGCACCAAAATTCCGTGGACGGAAGGGTCGGCGTTCAGCTTTGCGATTAGGTCCAGCAATTCCCGCTCGCTGGTGGATTCGGGCAAGTGAATCGATTTGTCAACCATGCCCGCCTCGGCAAGGGCCTTTTGCTTTCCTGTCACGTAGCTTACGCTGGCCGGATTGTCGCCGACCAAAATCACGCTTAGGGCGGGCATTACGCCCTTGGCCTTCAGCGCCTCAACGCGCTTTGCAACCTGCGCCCGGATGTCAGCCGCCACCGCTTTTCCGTCTATAACCTTGCATTCCATAAAATTCCCCTGTAACCTGCAGTCTTATTGCTTTGTTTAGTAAAAAAGTATATAATATTCTACCATAATTGAGGATTTATGAAAAGCAAGTTAAAAATAATTGTTCTCGCTTTTTGCGCCTTTTTTTTGGCGGCGAATTTTTACGCGCAGGACAATTCCGACAGTTCCAGCGAAGATGAGAACGCCCCTGACATTTACGACGACATAGAGTACGTTTACCAGCAGAACGCGCCGGGCGACCAGTTCATCAACATTCGCATCATGCCAAATTTCCCGCTTAACTTTGACAACACTCTTCACATCGGCGGACAAATCACCGTAAGCTATAACCGCTTTTTGACCTCATGGCTTGCGGTCGGAGCGGAACTTGCCTTTGGCTACAATCCTACAATCGGAAGCAACATATTCACTTACATTCCGATGACGGCGTGCGTGACTTTTCTTCCGACGATAAAGAAGTTTGAATTTCCGATTACCGTCAACGCCGGCGTGGCGGTTGAAAATTATTTGAGCAACACATATTTTCCTGGCTTGGTTTTGCGGGCCGGAGCCGGCGCCTACTACCGCATAAACGAAAGTTGGTCGGCTGGAATCGAAGGATTTTTCACTTACATGCCGCAGTGGTATTTCAAGGATTCTTCAAAGAATGACTATTTGAACATGGCCTCTGTTTCGGCGGGAATGAAGTATCACTTTTAGGAGGCGGCGGAATGAAATTCAATTTTGTAAAAAAATCGGCGCTCTCGCTTCTTTTGTCGCTTGCCGTCTTGTCTTTCTTTTCTTGCCAGCAAGTTATTTTTGACAACATTCGCAAAGAAGTCAAATTGGAAAACGGCATGATTGCCGGAGACATTCCGGCGATAGTGAAATTCAAGGATTATTATTTTCTTTCCAACGGCGGAATTTATTGCAAGCACAAAAGTTCCAGCTATTACGGCTCGTGGATTAGGCTTCCTTCGCCTGCGGGCCATGTCATAAAGCTTGCGGCCGACGCAAACTATATTTACGCGCTTGTCGGAATTTATGCCGAAAACGAAAAGGAAGGAAAAAACCAGGGCGTTAGAAGGGACTTGTATTATTCCGAAAACGGATATACATGGCTGCTTGTAAAAGGCTTTGGCGCGAACGGCTCGCTTCCGTATCTTTCCAATTATCCTGTTTACATTCATTTGTTTTGCACGAACACAATCGACGCGGCCAACAGAAGCGCCTACGTTGTGGTGAATGACGGAGCCAGACGAACTACAAACTACGCGTACAGGTTGAACGGGGATTCAGTTATCGTCTTGCCCTTGGGCTTGGTTGACGCTTCCACAACTCCGGTTTCAAACGCGGCCGCCGCGTCGCGCTCGTGCGTTTACTATAAGGGCGACGTAATATTTTTCAGCTCGCTCGCTTCGACGACAAACGAAACGGCCCTTTCTCCGGCCACCGTCTATTATTATGGCGTCGGCCAGTGGCTGCGCTGGGACGGCGAGATAAAGAACATAGTCGGATATTCCTGCGAAGGCACGCTTATGTCTTTGGGCGTCACCGCGGACTATTTGCTGGTCGGAACAAATGCCGGAATCAAGCACAGGCCTTTGACCAACAGAGCGCCTGGTCCTGTTTCTGTGGACTTTAAGACCAACGCCGCGTCAACTTTAAATTCCGCCTATCAAATTCTTTCTCTGCTGGTGGTCAATCCTGAACTTAACGAAACGCAAACCGCAATCTACGCCAGCCAAGTTTATTCCGGAACCGGCTCTTCTAATTCAGCCCAGTTTGACCATGTGGGCTTGTGGGCGTATTATCCATATAGAGGAAATTGGAACCGTGAATAATGGATGACGCGCCGTCCGTGGCGCTATTGGATAACAAAAATCGTAAGGAAGTAGCGGCGAATGTCTGACGCGCTGTTTGAAAACACAAAGACGCATGAACCCTTAGCCGCGCGAATGAGGCCGCGGAACCTTGACGAGTACATCGGCCAAGACCATATCGTTGGAAAGGGCCGCCTTCTTCGCCGAGCCATAGCCGCCGACCAGTTGACTTCCGTGATATTTTACGGACCTCCCGGAAGCGGAAAGACGACCCTCGCGCGCGTCATAGCCAGCCACACAAAAAGCAACTTCATAACATTGAACGCGGTTCTTACCGGTGTTGCTGACATACGCAACGCAATAAAGCAAGCCGAAGACTTTAAGAACCTATACAGCCGCCGCACTATCTTGTTCGTTGACGAAGTCCACCGCTGGAACAAGGCCCAGCAAGACGCGCTTTTGCCCTGGGTCGAAAACGGCACGATAATCCTAATCGGCGCCACTACTGAAAACCCTTTCTTTGAAGTGAACAAAGCGCTCGTAAGCCGCAGCCGCGTCTTTCAGCTAAAGCAGCTTACAAAAGACGATTTAAAGAATGTCGCATACATGGCGCTAAACGACCTGGAGCGCGGCTACGGCCATTGGCGGATAGACTTTGAAAGCGGCGCCTTGGAGCACTTGATTGACACAGCCAACGGAGACGCGCGCTCGCTTTTAAACGCGCTGGAGCTCGCTGTTGAAACCACGCCCGTCCAATGGGCGCCAGACGCCAACCCGCCGCAGCCTTCTTACGGAAGCACAATCTTTATCAGCCGGGAAGCGGCGGAAGAGTCGATCCAAAAAAAGGTTGTCCTTTACGACCGCGACGGCGATTACCATTACGACATTATAAGCGCTTTCATAAAATCTTTGCGGGGTCGGGATCCGGACGCGGCGATGTATTGGCTTGCAAGAATGGTCCGCTCGGGCGAAGACCCGCACTTTATTTTTAGGCGAATGCTTATAAGCGCCTGCGAAGACACGGGCTTGGCCGACCCTTACGCGCTGGGCGTGGTGGAGTCTTGCGCCGCGGCCTTTGACCGCGTGGGCTTGCCCGAAGGCCGCTACCATTTGGCGCACGCCGCGCTTTACTTGGCAACCGCTCCCAAGTCAAATTCGTCGATGGCATTTTTTGACGCGCTCGCCTCTGTTGAGAAGGAAGACACCGAAGTTCCAAACCATTTGCGCGACGCAAGCCGCGACGCCGAAGGCTTTGGCCATGGCGCGGGCTACTTGTATCCGCACGCCTACCGCGACCACTGGGTTGCCCAGCAATATTTGCCCGACCAATTGGTTGGCCGCGTCTTTTACACGCCCAGCGACCAGGGCTACGAAAAGAAAATTCGCGACGACGTTTTGTCGCGCAGGGAATTGCAAATCGCGGCCATTTTGGAAGACGACACCGGCGAGCGCGCGCTGGACCCGACTTCAAGCCAGACAACCGGAAGCAAAAATTCGGACGTCGCGCTTTTGCTGCAGCAGCAGTTTAAGGACAAGAACGGCGAGTCGCTGACCTTTAGCCCAAAAGACCAGGGCAAGGAAAACGCGCTTCAAAACGCCGACAAGTCTTGGCGCGAGCGCTTGGATTCCAACCGCGCCGAAGTTCTCTTGCAAGCGCGCGACCAAATGATAGAGGCGGCCCGCTTGGTTAGAAGCGACCGCTCTTTGGTGTGGAACGCCGACGACGCGCTTTTGTTGTGGGAGCTCGCGCGAAAGACGCCGGAAGGAGTCACTTGCGGTTTGTGCCGTTCCCAAAAAGGCCTTGAAGTGCTGGAGCAATACGCGCGCACTTTGGGCGACTTGGACAAGCCGGTTTTGCTTGTCAAACCCGGAGCGGAGGATGCGGCGCAAGGCGTGGCGGCGGATTCCGCTTCGTCAAAGCAAGCGGTGCAAGCCCAGCAAACGGTCGACGAGGCGCTCCTCCAAAAAGTATTGGACGCGTATTTGGAAAAAAACATTGTCTTTGACAAATTCTTTTTTAGGAATCCCTTTAACAGCGCGGAAAGCGTCCAAGCGATGAGCGGCGCCTTTGCCACTTGCGGAATCGCAGGAAAAATTCCCGCCGGCTGGAAAATCATCATCAGCCAGCAAATCCCCAGCGCGGGCCAGCGGGTAAGCAAGGTCATCGAAAAGCAGGTTTTGGCCGGCGGCATTCTTGACGCGTGGCGGCCGCTCTTGGAAAAAATGTCCGAGGCCGAAGAAAAATTTTTTGGCGACAAGTCAAATCCTCTTTTTGACTGGAACGCGGAAAGCGTCAAAAAAGTTTTTGAGGAGCAAGGCTTTAAGGTTGAATGCAAGTCAAGCAAAATCACCGAAAAGCGCCGCGTAAGCCAAAAGGAAATCAGCGCCTGGTTTGAAAGCGAAAGCTCGCCCTATGCCGCCGCCATAAAGGCTGCCATCGGCTCCGACAAAACCGCCGAGCTAGCCCGCTTCTTTTCTTCCGCCGCGCAGACCACAATCTTTGACTGGACCAGCGAAGTCGCGCTGTTTGTGGTGGGACAAAAATAAAATTTGCATTTTCCCGCAATCTGCGCTATACTACATAGAATAAATCCGCGCGAACAGCGGTAATTAATTTTTTCCCTTATAGGAGACACAAATGAATTTTATTTTCTTGGGACCGCCCGGAGCCGGAAAGGGCTCGCTTGCCGTAAAAGTGGCAAAAGACTACAACATTCCACACATTTCAACCGGCGACATTTTCCGTGCCGCGATTAAAAATCAGACCGAACTTGGAAAGAAGGTAAAGTCAATCATCGACGCCGGCGGATTGGTCAGCGACGACATCACTTGCGCCCTCGTTCAGGAACGCTTGGCCCAGCCCGACTGCAAGAACGGCTTTATCCTTGACGGATTCCCGCGCACGATTCCCCAGGCCGACGAGCTTGGAAAATTCTGCCCGGACGTAACTTGCGTCAACTTTACAATCGCCGACGACATTGTAATCAAGCGCCTCAGCACCCGCCGCGTCTGCAAAAAGTGCGGAGCCAACTTTAACGTTTTGACAAAGGCCCCAAAGGTTGAGGGCGTTTGCGACGAATGCGGCGGCGAGCTTTACCAGCGCGACGACGACAAGCAGGAGTCAATCTTGCACCGCATGGACGTTTACCGCGAGCAGACAGAGCCGCTTATCGCTTACTACCGCGCCAAAAACAAGTTGACGGACGTTGACGCCGCCATCGAGACTGACGACCTCTTGGTCGAGTTCAAGAAGATGTTTAAGGCTTAAAAAGATGTTCGGGGCAAGCCCGAACATGACAGCGGGTTGCGCAACTTGTCACCCTCGCGCTTGTCGCGGGGGTCTTTTTTTGCCCGCGCTTCTTTGTCTTGCGACAGTTCCGAATGGCGCAAAATTCCTCAAATTTTCCCAAAAATTCCGCATAAACTACTTTAACAAGACTTAAAAATTTGATAATATTGAAGTTGCCTGCGGCTTCAAACTCGGCCGCAAAGCAGGAGCAAAAATGAAAAACGAATACGTTAAAAGAATTTGGGCGGACGTTCAGGCCAAAAACGCCAACGAACCCGAATTCCTCCAGGCGGTTCAGGAAGTTTTGACAACTCTTGATCCTATCGTTGCAAAAATGCAAAAGCAACTTGAGAGCCAGGCGGTTCTCGAGCGTTTCGTAGAGCCGGAACGAGTCATCATGTTCCGCGTTCCGTGGACAGACGACAAAGGCAAGGCCCACGTCAACCGCGGCTACCGCGTTCAGTTCAACAGCGCGATCGGCCCCTACAAGGGAGGCATCCGCTTTAGTCCCGAAGTCAACCTTTCGGTACTCAAATTCTTGGGCTTTGAACAGACACTTAAGAACAGCCTTACAACGCTCCCGATGGGCGGCGGAAAGGGCGGAAGCGACTTTGATCCCCACGGAAAGTCAGACGCGGAAGTCATGCGCTTCTGCCAGTCATTCATGACAGAATTGCAGCGCCACATCGGACCGGACACAGACGTTCCGGCCGGAGACAAGGGCGTTGGCGGCCGCGAGGTTGCCTATATGTTCGGCCAGTACAAGAGAATCCGCGACGAGTTCACCGGCGTTTTGACCGGAAAGGGCTTGCAGTTTGGCGGATCTTTGGCCAGAACCGAAGCCACAGGCTACGGCTTGATTTACTTTGCCCGCGAAATGCTCGCCAAAGTCGGCGAAGACTTCAAGGGAAAGACTTGCGCTGTTTCCGGCGACGGAAACGTCGCCCAGTACGCGGTTGAAAAATTGATTCAGCTTGGAGCAAAGCCTGTCACAATGTCAGACTCAAGCGGATTCATTTATGATCCCGACGGAATCGACCAGAAGAAGTTGGACTACGTAAAGAAGTTCCGCGACGCTCACAAAAAGATTGACGAGTACGTTAAGAAGTACCCCAAGGCCAAGTTCACAAAGGGCGCCCGCCCTTGGTCAGTAAAGGTTGACTGCGCCTTCCCCTGCGCCACTCAAAACGAGTTGGACGGAAAGGACGCCGACATGCTCATTAAGAACGGAGTCAAGTTGGTTGCCGAAGGCGCCAACATGCCCAGCACAATCGAAGCCACAAACAAGTTCCAGGACGCCGGCGTTTTGTTCGCTCCCGGAAAAGCTTCCAACGCGGGCGGCGTTTCTGTCAGCGGCCTTGAAATGAGCCAGAACTCAGAGCGCCTCTCATGGACCTTTGAAGAAGTTGACCAGCGCCTTGACGGAATCATGAAGAACATTCATGACAACGCCTTTGAGACAGCCAAGAAGTTTGGCCTTAAGACAAAAGCCGGAAAAACCGACTACGTCGCCGGCGCCAACATCGCGGGCTTCATCAAGGTCGCCAATGCCATGATCGCTCAGGGATTGGTGTGATAAAAGATGTCCGGGTCAAGCCCGAACATGACATGTGTCATTGCCCGAACATGACATGTGTCAATGTCCGAACATGACATGTGTCATTGCCGCGCTTGACGCGGCAATCTTTTGACCGACAAAAAAACCGCTCCGTATGGAGCGGTTTTTTTTATGTCCTAACAGTAATTGCCGGGCCGCGGCCCGACAACTTCTTAGTCGTTGTTTTTGGCCTTTCCGTCGGCGACGTTGGCCGCGCGGTCTTTGGCGTCCTGCGCGTTGTTGACCATCAACATCGGCTGGCCTGTCGCGTCAAGCGCGTCGCGCCACAAGGCTCCCTCGGGGTCAACCACGTTGCGCTTTGAGGTTACGACGCTGATCGGAATGTGAACGTACTTGTCGTGAACCAAGCCTACGACCATCTTTGTCTTTCCGGCCATCGCGGCGTGAACGGCGTTGTTGCCCAAGCGCTCGCAGTAAATCGAGTCGTTGGCGTTGGCCACGGCCGCGCGGACCTGGTAGCTGGGGTCGATGTACTTAAGGTTGATGTGAATGTTCTTTTCCTTAAAGTATTCGGTGATCTTGTCGCGCAAGAATGTTCCGATGTCGGCAAGCTTTGTGTTGCCCGACGCGTCCTTTTGGTTTGTCTTTGTAAGCAATTCCTGTCCGGCGCCCTCGGCGACTACGATAACGGCGTGGCCGCGCTTGGCCAAGCGGACTTCCAAGTAGTGCAAGAAGCCGTTGGGTCCGTCAAGGTCAAAGGGAACTTCGGGAATCAAGCAGAAGTTCACTTCGTGGCTGGCGAGGGCGGTTGCCGTGGCGATGAAGCCTGACTCGCGGCCCATCAATTTTACCAAGCCGATGCCGTTGATTTGCGAGTGCGCTTCCATGTGGATCGCGGTGACCGCGTCCTTGGCTTTTTGAACGGCAGTCTCAAATCCGAACGAGCGGTCGATGAACTGCAAGTCGTTGTCAACTGTTTTGGGAACGCCGATTACGGCGATCTTAAGGCCGCGGCGCTCGACTTCGTTGGCCACGTCCAAGGCTCCGCGCTGGGTTCCGTCTCCGCCGATGATGAAAATCATGTTGATGTGGCGGGCAACCAAAGTGTCAACGATTTCGTTTGTGCGCTGTCCGCCGCCGCGGCTGGTTCCCAAGAAGGTGCCGCCGATTTTGTGGATGTCGTCCACGTTGTAGGGGTTAAGCTGAACGGTGTCGTAGCCGCTTTCCTCAAAGAAGCCCTTGTAGCCGAATTGGAAGCCGTGGATTGAATGCACTCCGTAGCGCTTCCACAAGCAGCGGACGACGGCGCGGATGACGTCGTTCAAGCCGGGGCAAAGGCCGCCGCAAGTGCAGATGCCGGCGTTGACCGTGGCGGGGTCAAAGTAAATCTTTTCGCGAGGGCCGGCCTTTTGCAAGAGGTTGGCGCTGGACATGTCGTCCGCCTTTTTTGTGTCGAATACGTTGATTGTGTTGCGGACGTAAGAGTCGTCCTTAACGTAGTTGGCCTTGTGGTCGCCGAACACGTTTGAAAGTTTGATGGGCGAGTCAAATTTGCAAGGACCCAATGTCTCTATTGTAAAGTCAAGTTTTTCTGCCATAGAAATCTCCTTTTATGGTCAATTGAATAATTATACAGCCTGACGGGAATTTTTGCAAGAGCATTTTGCGGAACTGTGGCAGGCCGGCCCGGGCCGTTTTTTTGTAACTTTGCTTTCGCTCCGTTTGTTTTGTTGACAACTTTACATCATGGGCGCTATAATTTAGCCCTTACAAAAATTTTAGTTTGGAGGAAAAAATGAAAACTAAAGTATTTGCCGTCGCGTCAGTATTGGCGCTTTTGCTTTCTTTCAACGTCTTTGCCGCAAAAAAAGGCAAGGAAGCCAAAGTTAAGATTGAAATCATCAACCGCCCCGGAATGGCTCTTGGAACAGACATTCCTGAATGGGTTCAGGCCGTGTTGGAAGGCGAAAACAAAAAGGTCGCCAAGTCTCTTAAGATTGACTTGAAAGAGCAGCAGATTTTTGTTTTTTCAAATCAGGGAACTGACTTGGAATTCCTTAAGACTTGGACAGACCAAGTTGACGTTCAGCGCCAAGTTGCCAACTCGTTCTCCATCGCCGTCGGACAGAGCGCCAACGCCGTTTTCCAGGGAACAAGCGGAGACGAGAACAAAAAGAAGATGGCCATCGACCAGACAATCAAGGCCCTTTCAGCCATCGAAATGAACGGCTTGCTCAAAGAGTCCCAGTATTGGATTCAGTTCCGCAAGCCCAAGCAGGGAATGAAAGTCACAAAGAAGTCTCCCGACAGCGCCTACGACTACTACTACGAGTATTATGTTGTGTTCGTCATGAACCGCAGCATTTACGAAGCCCAGTTGAACGCCGCCTTGAACGGAATTCAGGACAACGCTTCTGAGACCGTTCTCTTGAAGAAGGCCTTGAGCGAAAACCTTCGCGCGCCTTTGTTGGACAAAGCTGTTGACCCCAACGTTGAGTATTCTTTTGACGAAGAATAGTTGAATTAAGGCTGTCCAAGGTTTTGGACAGCCTTATTGTTTTTGAGGAGCAAGAACATGAAAAAGATTTTGTTTTCACTTTTGATCGCCGCTTGCGTTTTGAGCGCGGCCGGAGCGAAGGCCGTGAAGCGCGGAGGAGCCGGAGACCTTACCCCCTACCTTAGCGAGACCGACTGCCGCGCGATTTGCAAGGACATCGTAGGACAGGTTGTCCAAAATCCCCGCGTTGAAAAGTTTGAGGAAAAAAACGGCCGTCCGCCGGTCGTGACAATCGGAAAAATCAAGGACCAGACAGGCGAGTTTTTTGACACGCAGATTATCGCCAACAGCCTTAAGACGGCCGTTTTGAACAGCGGCGTCTTGGAGTTCATGGCCAATTCGGACGTCCGCAACGAAATGCGCGACGAAGTCATAAGCCAACAGGACCATGCCGCTGAAGACCAAGCCAAGGAATTGGACCAAGAAGACGCGGCCGACTACATGCTTACCGGCTCGGTAAAGCTTATGGTTCAGAACAACGGAAAAAAGCAAGAGCGCACATACATTGTGAACATCGAGCTTACGGACTTGAAGACGCACAGAACCGTCGCCATGTTCGAGCCGTCGGAAGCCACAAAAGACTATCTTAAGAAGACAGCCTCGATTAAAAGCAAATAAGTTTTTTGGGGGAATAATATTATGAAAAAGTCCATTAAGTTCATCGCGCTTTGCGCTGTTATGTTGACAGCCTTCAACGCCTTTGCGGCCAAGAAGACAAAGGCGTCAAAGACGGAATCTTCCGACGCTAAAGTGGAAGCGGCGGCCGACGTTGATTCGGCAAAGCCCGCCGAAGACAAAAAAGCCAAGAAAGAGAAGGCCAAGAAAGAGAAGCCGGCCAAAGAAAAGCCCGCCAAGGCGCCGAAGCAAGAAAAGGCCAAGCCTGTAAAAAAGGTAAAGTTTGACCAAGCCGCGTATGACGCCGCGTTTGAAAAGGGCGACTACGAAACTTGCGCCGGAATGTTGCTCGGAAAGGACGACAAGAAAAACGCCGTCCGCGACTTGCTGGACGCCGACATGCTCATGTACTTGGCGGCCAACTACCAGGAATCTGGAAAAGCCTTCCTTGAAACATACGGAAAGATGCAGCAGGCCAGCGCCGAATTGAGCGCCGGAAAAGCGGTCGGCGCGGCTATGGGCGGCGAAAACGCAATTAAGTACAGCGGCGCCGAATACGAGCGCTATCTTGCGTGGTCCATGCGCCTTGTGAACGCCTTGAACACAAACCAAACGGATGTCGCCAACGGAATCATGAAAGATTACGTTGGAACGTTCATGGCCGAGATCCAAGAGCTTCGCGCCAAGAACGCGGAGATGGAAGCCGAGGCTGAAAAGGCGCTTGAAGACGACGAGTTCAAGGGCGCTCAGGACAAGTTGACAAGCTCCGGCGTAAAGATGTCTTTCTCTGAATATGAGAAGCCCAAAAAGACTGACGCCAAATACGAAAGCTCTCCTTTCTTCAATTACTTGGGAACTGTGGCCTACGCCGTAAGCGGCGACGTTGACCACGCCGAAGAATTTGGAACGGTTTACAAAGTTCCAAAAGTCAAGGACATTACAAAAATTCCCGCCGGAAAAGGACGCTTGGAAGTTGTCGCCTTGTCTGGAATGATTGGCCGTCGCGGCGACTTTTCAGAAGGAAAGGAGGCCGCCGTCGCCTACCTTCCGCTTCCCAACTTGAACATGCAGATTCCTCTTTACACAAAAGTTTCTTACCCGGTATTTGACCCGGCCGCCCAAAATCACTTGATCAAAGGCGTCCGCGTTTCATTGTCGGACGGATCTACCGCCAACGCCGAAATCGTAGAAGATTTTGACAACGCGGTTAAGGTTGACGTTGACCGAAAGGCTCCGGGCGCTTACAGCCGCTCTGTGTACAGAAACGTCGTTAAGAATTCAATTGTTGTCGCCTCTGTGGTCGCGGCCGGAATCGCCCTTGACCAAGCGAAGAGCGCGAGCGCCCTCGCCGCTGTCGCCGCGCAGGTTGTCTTTGACAAAGCTGTCGACGCGGCCGCCAACGCCGTTGCCAACAAGGAGCGCGCCGACATCCGCCAGGGATACTACTTCCCCAACTTGGCCAGCGCCGCCGGATTCAACGTGGCTCCCGGAACTTACACTGTTACGGTTGAGTATTTGGACAGCTATGGAAAGGTTGTCGAATCAAAGACGATTGAAAACGTGGCTGTTGAGCAAGGAAAAGTCACTGCAAGGATTTCTTCATGCGAAAAGTAAATTTTGTTTTTGTAAAGGCGGCCATCTGCCTTTCATTGGCGCTTTGTTCCGCTTCCGCCTTCGCGGCTAAAAAGGAAAAGGCGCCAAAAGCCACAAAAATGCCGGACTGGGTGAACCAGCCGTCGTCCGTTTATCCCAACGCTTCCTTCATAACTTATGTTGGAAGCGCGGCCGACCGCGGCGCCAGCGAAGTGAACGCGCTTCAAGGACTAGCCGCGATTTTTGGCCAGAGCGTAAAGTCTGAGTCAACCGCCAACAGCAGGATGGTTCAGGCCAAGGCGGACGGGCTTGTTGCCAACTCCAACGTCCAGACTTTTAGCCAAGAGGTCAAGCGAAAGGTTGACGTTGACAATTTGATTGGCGTTGAGACAAAGGAATTTTGGCAAGACGCTTCCAGCGGAACTTGGTATGCCATCGCGGTCTTGGACAAGAGCAAGGCCGCCGACATTTACACAAACATGATAAAGAAGAACGCCGGCGCGATTGACACTGTCCTAAAGGGCATTGGCAGCGACAAGAATTCGCTTGACGCGTTTGGCTCCTATGACTTTGCGGAAGAAATCGCGCTTGAGAACGAAAAGAACTTGAACAAGATTTCGGTAATCAACTACGACTTGGTGAGCGGCTTGAAGTCCTATTGCCCGTCGTCGAAGAATTTCCACGCAAAGAAAATGGAAATCGCCAAGAACATTCCGATAAACATTCAGACTGCCAACGACGAGCACGGCCGTTATAAAGAAGCCTTTAGCAAGGCCATCGCCGACGCGGGCTTTAAGGCCACGTTTGACGATTCGGTCCGCTACACTCTTATCGCCAAGTTTGAATTTGAGCGTTCCGACACGACTGATAAAAAGACCGTCCGCTGCCGCTACAATTGCGAAAGCTATATTTTGGACGCGACCACGGGCCATCAAATCGTTCCCTTTGCCATAAAGGGACGCGAAAGCCATGTTGACTACGCCGAAGCCCAGCATAAGGCCGAGACCGCGCTTGTGGGCAAAATCCAAAAGGAATTTTCGGAAGCGCTTTACAATTACATAAGGTCGGCGGCTGAATGAAAAAAGCTTTTTTTGTCCTGGCGATTCTATCCATTGCCTCTCTCCATTCCTTTGCGGAAATTGTTTCTTGGAAAGGGATGGAGATGGACGTTCCGCCAAACCCCAAATGGCTAAAAGCCTGGCGGAACAAGGGCGACGAGCGGCTTTTGCGCAAAAAGTTTGACGTTGAAAAATCAAGCCGCGTAGTCGTCGGCTTTGGAACGGCGGATTCCTTGGAAGGAGCCCGCGCCGCCGCCCAGCTTGACGCCCAAAAAAAGGCCGCCGATTCCGGCGCCGTTCAGGCCACTCGGCTTGAATATTTGGGCGAATACTGGGAAGAAGACGATCAAAAGGGCTTTTTTGTCTGGTCCGCCTACGAACTGTAAGCAAAAGCCACGAGCGGCTGACACTTGAACAAAAAATGTAAAAGTGTTATATTGCAGGCATGAATACACTGGTTGCCTTGTGCGCTGTTGGAGCGGAAAAGATTTTAGGGAACGAAATCAAGCGCTTGGGATTCAAGCTTTCGCCCAGCGACGCTGTCAAAGTTCCCGGCCGAGTGACCTTCTTTGGCGACGACGACGCGCTTTTTAAGGCCAACCTTTGCCTTAGGACAGCCGACCGCGTTTTTTTGCAGTTGGCGGAATTTGACGCGGACAACTTTGACCTTTTGTTTGACGGAATTTATTCCGTGCCCTGGCAAAACTATTTTAGAAAAGACACCCGCGTCGTAGTTGACAAAATCCGAATATACAAAAGCCGCTTGGATTCCGAACACACAGTTCAATCTATGGCGCAAAAAGCCATTTACAAAAAATTGGGCGACGTTTGGCGCATGAGCTCCATGCCCGAAAGCGGCTTGGAAAGCGACGTCCGCATTTACATTGACAACGACCGCGTGTTTGTGTTGCTTGACCTTTCTGGCGAGCCTTTGCACAAGCGCGGCTACAGGACCGACGGCGGCCTTGCCCCTATGCGCGAGACCACGGCGGCGGTTTTGCTGCAGTACATGCTTTGGCGGCGCAAGACTCCGCTTTACGACCCTTTTTGCGGAAGCGGAACAATTCCAATAGAAGCGCTTCTTTACGCCATTGACGCGGCTCCCGGCTTGGGCAGAAAATTTGCGGTGGAAGACTTGCCGTTTTTTGACAAAAAGCGCGCGCAAGAAATTCGCAGGCAGGAAGCCGCCAAGATTAGAACCGACGTTGAATTCCATATATATGGCAGCGACATTGACCCCAAGGCCGTTGACCGCGCCAAGCTTAACGCGGAACACGCCTGCGTGATGGCGGGCAGGGCGCTTCAAATGATTGGAAGCGACGCGAAAATCCAGCGGCCAAATTTTGTTCAGGCCGACTTTAAGGATTTGGCGGCGCCCTTTGAAAGCGGCTTGCTTTTGTCCAACCCGCCTTACGGCGAGCGCATTGGCGACGAAGCGCAGGCGGCGGAATTGTACAGTTCCATGAAATGCCTAAATTCCAACTTTGAAAATTGGGAAATGGGCTTTATCACTTCCAACAAGAGTTTCCAAAAATGCTTTGGCCGCTACGCCAATCTTTTAAAAAACATAAAGAGCGGAAACTTGAACACTTGCTTTTATATGTACACCAATCAAGGCGGAAAAAAATAAATGGCGATTGTTGTTGAACACGATAAAAGACGGCATGAAATTCTAGAAAAGGCGCTGGACGTTTTTATTGACGAAGGCTACGAAGACGTGACGTTCCAAAAAATCGCCGACCGTTGCGGAATCACGCGCACCACGCTCTACATTTACTTTAAGAACAAGCGCGAAATTTTCTTGTGGAGCATAAAGCAGTTGACCGCCGCCATAGAGCAAGTCTTGCGCGCCACAATCACCGATCCGGAACTTTCTTGCGAGACGGCGCTGCGAAAAGTCTTGATGACAATCGTTGACGAATGTGAAAAAAACAGCCGCTTGTTCACGGTTCTTTTGTCATACCTTTTGAACTTGCAAAAGACTGGCGGCGACCCGGCCGAGCGCGTCCATCGCCGCTTGCTAAAGCTGCGCCAATTGATTGACACCGTTTTGATACGCGGACAAAAGAGCGGCGAGTTCAAGAAGTTTCCGGTCCACACTGGCTACGAAATGTTTTACGGCTTGATACAGTCGGCGATTTTCCGCTTGTCCGTCCTAAGCGAAAAGACGATAGCTTCCATCCGCGACACTCTTAACTTGGCGGTTGACGGCATTCTTGCCTAGCCGTTTGATTGACAAAAATCGAAAATTTGTCTAAACTAAAATAACTTTATTTTTATGGGGAACTGTATGGCAGAAAGGCGCGTGGTCGTAACTGGACTTGGAGCGGTGACTCCGCTTGGAAACAATGTCAACGACACTTGGGAAGGAATCAAGGCCGGAAAAAGCGGCGTTGAAAAAATCACTTTGTTCGACGCGACAAACTACAAGGTTCAAGTTGCCGGCGAGGTCAAGAACTTTAACATAGCCGACTACGGCGTTGATCCAAAAGACTGCCGCAAGATGGGCCGCTTTACGCAATTCCTTGTGGCCGCCAGCGCCCAGGCGCTAAAAGACGCGGGCTACAACAAGGAAAACTTGGCCGGCGAAAAATGCGGCATTATGGTAGGAAACGGAATCGGCGGCTTTGACGTAATCGAAGCGGCCTTTAAAAAATACTTTGATCCTGCCGCCGGCGTGACTCGCATTCCGCCGCTTACAGCCCCTGAGCTTATTCCCAACGAGGCGGCCGCCAACGTAAGCATGCTTTTTGGAATTCAAGGGCCTTCTTGGACGCTTGCCACGGCTTGCTCCAGCGGAACCGACGCTTTGGGAAACGCGCTGGACATGGTTCGAAGCGGCCGCGTTGACGTTTGCGTTTCTGGCGGAACTGAAGCCACAATCACCGGCTTTGGAATCGGAACCTTTATGGTGCTCAAAGCCTTGGCCAGCCAATACAACGACAGGCCCCACCAGGCCAGCCGCCCCTTTGACAAAAACCGCGACGGCTTTGTAATGGGCGAGGGAAGCGCCGTTCTTATTTTGGAAGAGTTGGAGCACGCCAAAAAGCGCGGCGCCAAAATTTACGCCGAGTTCGCCGGATACGGCGCTTCTTCCGACGCTTATCACATCACGGCTCCGCTTCCCGACGGAACAGGCGGCGCCTTGGCGATTACCCGCGCCTTGGAAGACGCCGGCCTTAAGCCGGAGGACGTTCAGTACTACAACGCGCATGGAACCGGAACCCACGCCAACGATTCCGGCGAGACAAAAATGGTGAAGATCGCTTTTGGCGAGCACGCCAAAAAGCTTAAGATTTCTTCGACAAAGAGCATGACGGGCCACATGATTGGAGCGGCCGGCGCCATCGAAGCCTTGTTCTGCATCAAGGCGATCAACGACGGATTTTTTCCGCCCACAATCAACCTTGACGAGCCTGACATCGAAGGCGGCTGCGACTTGGACTACGTTCCCAACAAGGGCCAGTACGGAACAATCAACGCGGCGGCCAGCGCGTCGCTCGGCTTTGGCGGCCACAACGGCTGCGTCGTGTTCAAGAAATTTTGCGGCAACTAAAATCGTTTCCTGACTTAAGCTGATAGGCTGCCGCGCAACGCCAACAAACGCGCTCGCGGCCTAGCTCGCGCGTTCAGGCGCCTGTAAGAGGATATATAAAATAGCGCTTTTTGGCGCGTGTAAATTGGAGGAAGAATAAATGGTAATCACACCCAAAATCAGAAGCAACATTTGCATCAACGCGCACCCGATTGGATGCGCCAAGGAAGTTGAGCGCGAAATCGCCTACGTAAAGGCGCAAAAAGCCAAGCGCGGTGTCAAGGCCGCGGCCGAGGGCGGAAAGGGACCCAAAACAGTTTTGGTCTTGGGTTGCTCCACAGGCTACGGATTGGCCAGCCGCATCACGGCCGCCTTTGAATGGGGCGCCGACACGATTGGCGTTTCATTTGAAAAGGAAGCCACAGAGACTAAGGGCGGAACTCCCGGTTGGTACAACAACGCCGCCTTTGACAAGGCCGCCAAAGCCGCGGGCCTCAAGTCAGTCACATTGAACGGCGACGCCTACTCAAACGAAATGCGAGCCTCCGTCATCGAAGAGATAAAGAAGATGGGCGGAAAGATTGACTTGCTGGTTTACTCTTTGGCCAGCCCGGTGCGCAACGACCCCGACAAGATTGACCCGGAAACAGGCGCCCATGTAATGTACCGTTCCGTAATCAAGCCGATTGGCAAAACATACGGCGGAAAGTGCTTGGACATCATCAACGAAAAGCTTACCGAGATGAGCGCCGACCCAGCCAACGACGCCGAAATCGAAACGACCGTAAAGGTAATGGGCGGCGAAGACTGGCAGCTTTGGATTGACGCTTTGGAAAAGGCCGGCGTTTTGGCCCAGGGCTTTTGCACGCTCGCTTACTCTTACATCGGACCTGAATTGAGCCATCCGATTTATCGCGACGGAACAATCGGACAAGCCAAAAAGCATTTGGAAAAAACGGCGCTCAATTTGAACGAACAGCTCAAGAAGAGCGTGGGCGGTTCCGCTTACGTTTCTGAGAACAAGGGCTTGGTCACAAGAAGCAGCGCGGTCATCCCGATCATTTCGCTTTACCTTGCCGTTTTGTTCAAGATTATGAAGGAAATGAAAATTCACGAAGGCTGCATCGAGCAGATGGAACGCTTGTTCTGCGAGCGCCTTTACACCGCCGCCGACGGCGCGATGGGAGATGTTCCTGTTGACAGCGAGCACCGCATCCGCATCGACGACTGGGAGCTCCGCGACGACGTTCAGGCCAAGGCGCAAGAGGCGATGAACTCCGTCAACGACGACAACGTGCGCCAGTGGTGCGACATCGACGGCTACAAGCACGACTTCTTGGTGACAAACGGCTTTGACGTTGAAGGCGTTGACTACAACAAAGACATCGCCGACATGCGGTCAATCGAGTAGCGCTTGCAATTAAGCTCGCGCGGACAGCCGTATTTTTTGGAGGAATAGCGGCGACAAAATCGATGGCAAGCCCAAGATTGTTTGTCGCCGCATAAGCGGCAACATCCGCGCTTGCAATCTGGCTCGCGCGGACAGCCGCATCTTTTGGAGGAATTATAAATGGCGCATTCAATCGTTCCCGAAGCGGAAGAAATTTTGGACAAAGAATATAAGGTTCTCGACAAAGGCTTTGTTCGCCTTGTGGATTATTTGGGAAGCGACCAGAGAATCGTGCAGTCGGCGCGCGTGTCATACGGCAACGGAACAAAAACCGTCTCCCAGGACGCGGGCCTTATCGACTACCTTTTGCGCCACCAGCACACCTCGCCCTTTGAGCAAGTTGTCTTTACCTTTCATGTAAAGATGCCGATTTTTGTCGCGCGCCAATGGGTACGCCACCGCACTGGCCGCATGAACGAAGTGAGCGGCCGCTATTAAATCATGAAGGACGAATTCTACGTTCCCGAGACAAAAGACATAGAGCCGCAAAGCAAGGACAACAAGCAGGGTCGCAGCGACCAGCCCTTTGACGAGGCCAAGGCCAAGGAAATACAGGCCGCGCTCCAAAAAGGCCAAAAGGATTCATACGACTCGTATTCAGAGTTGCTGGACACAGGCCTTGCGCGCGAAGTGGCCCGCATCAACTTGCCGCTTTCGCTCTACACGGAATTTTACTGGCAGATGGATTTGAACAATTTGTTCCGCTTCTTAAAGCTGCGCTTGGACGGCCACGCCCAATACGAAATCCGCCAATACGCCCAAGTCATGCTGGAACTAGTCCGCAAAGTTTGCCCGATGGCCGTAGCCTCTTTTGAAAACGACATGAACCGCGCCGTCTCCTTTACCGGCGAAGAAATGGATGCCCTTCGCGCCGTCCTCAAAGGCCAGCCCAACCCGCTTGACGGAAAGAAGCTGGAGAGGTTCAACGCAAAGATTGAAAGCGGCGTGCAGCTGTAGGGGAGCACGGGGTTTTGTTAACATAGCAGATTGAGAAAAACGCGCGGCTGTATGACCGCGTGTTTTTTGTTTTATTAAACAGCGCAGATAACAATCTCACTTTTCAAATTCAAAAGCATCCTGCAATTTATGAAGACTCACAATATCTCCAACGATGCCTTTTTCCTGATACCAGTGGTTTAAGATTTTGCAATCATTCTTTGTTAACGCGCGACCTTTGGGATTAGATGCAAAAGACGCCAGTTCAAAAGTTCCGTCTTGCAATTCGTCCAGCAGCATAAGAAATTTATAGGTCAAACCTTTCTTCACGTAAACCACTGTTCTTCCAAGATCCGCGATTTCAAAATAAAGAGCGTCATTTCCAGGGCAAAAGATTTTTTCTCCAAGTTTGAACGCAAAGCCGACTGTTTTTGGAAGAAGAAATTCATAGCCATCGCATTTCCATTCAAGATTTTTTTGTTCTTGCGAAAATGAAATTTCCGTTTCCCCTGGCGGAATTTCATCAAAATCCGCGTCGTCAAATGAGCGAGCGTAATAATCCAAAATAAAATCGTATGAAGCCTGGCAAATTCCCAACCTCTTGATTTGCGGAACAATGCTTTTTGACAAAGCCTCGTCTATAAACATATTCATTAAATCTATTATGGCGTCAAAGGCGATGTTCGTTTTTACTTCCCTAAAATCCTTTTTATTGTGAACCCGAATCTTTTTGGGATGGCTCAAATATTCCGCAATAAATTCCGAAGCGGTCTTTTCGTCAAAAAATTTCAAGAGCAACTTTATTTTTTCATAAAGCCAAGGCGTTTGCGCAAATGTAAAACAAGTTTGCGTATTGCCTTCATCGCGCGCCTTTTCATACACGCTTTCGTCATAGTCGTAATCTTCGTCGTCATCATGGTAAAGGTACCAAGGATAACGCTCGCAATCCTCGTCATCGTCAATGAAAATATAATCTGCGAACATTCCGCAATTAAAAACAGTATCCGCGAATCTAAATTTTCTGTCCGCGCGCGCTATGTTTTCTATCGTCTCCGCGTTCCTAAAACCGTAATGCCAAATGGCAAGAACTTCGACAAAGCGGTTATAGCCCTCTTGAAAAACAGAAATAAAAGGCTCTTGATACGGAAGTCCGCAACAAGCCGTCAATTCCTTTAGCGGATTTTCACTATTGCGAATTTTTTCTTCCGCGAGAACAGGCGCGTGGCAAAAAACGCCGTTAAAGTCTTTCGTAGACTTGCCAGACGGGATTTTCTTAAAAAGGGTGAGGAAATCTTCTTTTTTTCTAGTTGTTTTTTTCATAGTTTTCCTCACTGCTACCCCTTCGAGCAATGCTCTTGATACCATAAATTTTCTTTTTCAATCAAAAATTTTATTGAATTAAAAATATGGCTTGAAAGTATGCAAAGCCAAATTGTCTGAAAGAAAACAAAAAAAAACGGAAAGATAATTCATAGATGAAAAACAAATGCGACCTTCTACTATGTTTTTCGCAATCGCAAAGCCTGCGACTTCTAGCATAGCCATCAAGTCAATAAAGGAAAAAGGTGACGCTGTGCTAATGAATATTTCAACCCAATCAAGAATTTTTCTTATCTTTCTGCGAAAAATTTTGGCTTCAGCCTCTGTGATTTCTCCTCCTTCAACTTTCATATCCGTAGAAAAACTAAGCATAGGAGTTGCATCATAAAAATATCTAAATGACAGCTCTGAAAAATATTTAAATTCATGGCGTACAATCCGAAGATTGGCGATTATAACAACGGCCAGCAAAATGTTTCCCGCAATAGCCGCCCGTCCATAAAACAAAACAGCCTCCGCGCGCGAGGATGCCCAAGCGCAATAAGCGGCGGCCAAAAGCGCAACCGCTTGCGAAACGTAAAGAATAATAACTTCCGCTTTAATTTGTTTGTCCATAAAAGCCCCCTTGCTTTATATATTTTCCATTCACACGGTCAACGCAAATCGATGCGCGTCCAGCCACGCATGTTTTCTATCAAACCAAGATTTTATCGAATTGACAATATGCGTCACAGCTATATGAAGCCAGATTGTCTGAGCGAAAACAAAAAACGCGGCAAAGCCGTGCGCGGACGAAAAGCACACGCGGTTTTCCGTGACGCTCTTCATAAACGCAAAGCCCGTGACTTCCAGCATCGCCGTTAAATCGATAAAGAAAAAAGGATACGCAATCGAATTCAATATCTCGGTCCAATCCCATATTTTGTTTGTTTTTTCTTCCAATTCTATGAAATCGGCCTCTGAAATTTTTCCCTCATGACATTTATCGCATGCTAAAAGAAACAAGTCTGGCATGCGAGCGCGAACAATCTCCCAAGGCGCGCGGACAAGATTTTGAAAGAAGCGTTTGCCTACAAACCAAATGTTGGCGATTATGACAACGGCCAGCAAAATGTTTCCCGCGATAGCGGCCCGCCCATAAATCAAAACGGTCTCCACGCGCGAAGGAATCCAAGCGCAATAAGCGGCAGCCAAAAGCGCAACCGCTTGCGAAACGTAAAGAGAAATAACTTCTGTCTTAATTAGTTTGTCCATAAGGCCTCCTTGTTTTATAATTCGTCGCCACAAAAACTCACGTTCATGCCTATGGAAAAATCCGAGGGTTCCATGTAAAGCATGTCGTTCAGCGTGTATGTGTGTGAATCGACAAAAAGCATGTGAATATAATACGGAATCTTTACTTGCGCAAGTTCCGGACGGTCAAAAAGCTCTATGTTCCAATTTAAATCCAAGTAAAGCGCGTTGGAGCGGGACGGCATTCTGTCGGAAGTGGCGCGAACGCCCGGCATGGCCTTCCACGGAGTTGCGTCATAAATCATTTCCAGCGTTTTTGAATCCGCGGTCGGAATGCCATCTTCAAAGCGTTCAAACGTCAAGTCGGCAACTATATCGTAATCTTTCTTTATAGCGTAGGGAACGTTTTGCGCGTCCAAAAAATTTTTGGTTTTAAGAACCGCGTCATACATTTGGTTTACTTTTACGTCTATGCCGTTTATGACGTCGATTATCCGCTTTGTATTTTCTGGAGTCCATTCAAATTTGCTTTTTTGCCAACGTTCATGAATGATTTTTTCTTTTTTCGTCTCTGAATTGATTCCAATCATATTCGTTCTCATGAATCACTCTTCGTCCCAATACTTATTTGAACTTTCGTTCAAAAAGCCATATTGAATGTCGAACTTCCTGCAATTTGGATCGTATCTTGTAAATTTTCGCAAGATAATTTTGCTGCCGCTTAAATGATATTCGTCCCAATATATTCTAATTCCATGCGGAAAAATGCGCGACCATAGCAAATACAGAACGCAATTAAAGCACAGGCTCAAATTCTCCGGCACATTGTGTTCTCTCAATTCCCAAGAATTTGAGGCGTTCCACTTGGTCGGATATCCAATAGAGGTAGTGTCGTCACACTCACAATTACATCGTCCGCAACGCCAACGCATAGCTTATTCTCCTTGCAGAATGAGAATACTTTAGCGCGAAATGTCTATCATATCGTGATAGTGTGTGTAAAAAATTTGATTTTTATTTGTTCAATTTTTCAATCAAGGCCGCAATCTCTTCTCTCCATCTTTTAACCAAAGATTTTGGCGCAAGCGGTTCCGCTTGGGAACCCCACCTTAAAACTTCCTCAAAAACTTTTTCTTCTTGAGCGGAAGTGAAAGTTATGACGGTAAAATCATCATCTTGGCTTACAATCTTTTGATCGTTTGCCCACTTATGGAATTTTATCCAATATTTCGCATAGCCAGTAAAACGGATTTTAAAAGTTTGAACGTTATTCCCCTTAAAAGCTCCAAGCCTTCCGCCAGAACAATAATTGTTAAAATCATAATTTTTAGGCAGTTTGAATGATTGAGCGGTCACAACAATGTCGGCTATAAAATTCAAATCGTAAACAAGCGGTCGGTCGGCATATTCGCTATACGCAAAAAGATAAACAGAACCATTGTCCAATATAAGCTGGTATGGACAAACGACGCGGAATGCCTGATTGTTTGTGTAGGGCTTTGTGTAACGGAATTTTATCTTTAGGTTCTTTTGCAAAGCTTCGTACACTTTGCCCCAATTTTTTACATTGACGTCATATTCCATTTGCGGCGGAACGATTATGCGCCCTGAAGAAAGGACGGCGTCCTCTTTTGCCACTTTTGGCTCAAGAAAGTAAATTAGTTTTGTCACACTGTCAAAAAGCGGCGTTCCCTTGTACTGCTGCAAAAGCCCGCGCAAACTAGCTACAAGAGCTATATTCTTTTTTGTCTCATTGGAATAAATTTCGTCAACATTTTGTTTTATCGCATAGCTTCCGTGAACTTGCTTTTCTTCAAGCAAATCCATGTCTTTTAATTTTTTTACCGCTCTAAGAATCGTAATGTTCGATGTCTGAAAATAATTCTCAAAATATTTTGAATTGTATTTTATTTCAGGATGATTTGGTGCGTCCCGCAAAATACGCAGGATGTCAATGCAGCGGTCGTCAAGCTTAAAGTCCAAGTCCTTTTCCACTCTTTTTTGGTCGCGCCGCAATTGACGCGCTCTTTTTTCATGTTCAGAAAGCGGTTTGCTCATGTCCATAGTATAGCGCCTTATTGCAGGTAAATCAAATCAAAAAACGATTCATCGCCATTTTGAGCGACACCTTAAAGCCAAAAAAGTCGCTTGCAAATTCCATTGTTTTATCGCCGCTTTTATCCATATTGTTTACATCGCTCTTTTTGGAACCTATGTAAAAGGCGTACGAAAGGCCAATGCCGCCAAGTTTTCGCTTTTGCTGCGGAACATACAGGGTGTTGGTAAAAATCGAATTGCAAAGCAGACCCGTCGGGCGAAGTTTTCTGAGCGGCCAAACGCTTCTTAAAAAGCCCTTGGCCCTTAAGGCCTCGATGTCATTTTTCCAGCCCTTTGCAAGCGAAGCGGGAACGCCAAAAAATTTTGCAAGATCCTTGGCCGCAGTGTCCTTTTTATTGTCGATGTAATTTTTGCAAACAACGCACAAAATCCACGCTTGCAGTTCCGAAAGCTTGTACAAATCGCAAAGCCGTTGAACCGCAAGCTTGCATTTGGAATTTTGGCTCAGTTCAAGTTTTGAATTCTTCACGCTGCCGCAAACGGTTGCCATCGCGCTTGCGACGCTCCATCTGATTTTATTTTCCATACCACCCCTCCTTTTTAAAAGCCTGACGAAAAACCTATTTGCCTTGCGGAGTTTTGGCCGTCGATTTTTTCGTTGCGGCACATCTCGTGGATTTCGGAAATGGCGGGCCGCTTTCCAGTGATGACTTCGTTCATCGCGATTTTGCGGACAATGTTGTCGATTTGGCCGCCCGAAAAATCGTAGTCAGCCGCAAAAGTTTTGGCCTGTCGTTCGTTCAGCCAAGAAAGCTTGTCCTTCCAAATAAAAGTCTTGGACTCGATGGAAGGGTTTTCAAACTTTACCTTGAACAAAAACCTGCGCTCAAAGGCCGAATCCAAATTGGCCACAAGGTTTGTCGTGGCGATAAAAATGCCGTTGAGGTTTTCCAACTCCTCCAAGATGATGTTTTGAATGGCGTTTTCGGTTTGGGCGCAGTTTCCGGCGTTGCTGTCCTTTCGCTTTGAGATAATCGCGTCCGCCTCGTTGAACAGCAAGATCGGGATTTTTTCTCCGCGCTTTTCACAAGCCTCGCAAGCATGCCTGTAGCTGGTGAAAATTTTTTTGACGCGCTTTTCGCTCTCTCCAAACCAAGCGGACTTGGACTCGCTTATGTCAACGTGAACAACATGGCGGCCAGTCTCGCGCGCGATTTGCAAAACCGATTCCGTCTTTCCGGTTCCCGGCTCTCCGTAAAGAAGAACGGCAACTCCAATCGGAAGCCCTTCCGCTCCAAGACGCGCTTGAATTTCTTTTAAGGTGCCGTCCTCCAAAGCGTTCTTTAGTCTGTCGATTTCCTTTTGGTTTTGCCTGCTGTAAAAAAGCCGCTTGGCCTTTATCTTGTCGGTCTTAATCAAAAGCTTGTCGTCCAACGCTTCCTCAAACAAAAAGGCCTTGTCGCCAAACGCCACTTTTTTGCCCTTGTCGGTCAAAGTGAGTTCGGCGTCGGAATAATTTCCCATCTTGGAAAATTCCACCAGCCCTTTTTGAAAAAGTTCGTGGTCGCCGTCCATCATTTCCACAGCAACTTCAAAACATTCAGAGCTGTCATACAAACGCTCGATTGTCAAATCCAAAGACGAATCGATGTTGTCCTTAACATCATCCGCAAGGCAGTAAAGGATAAAGCGGCTTGTCATCTCAAGTTTTTCGGCCTTGGCGCGCTTCACCACTCCAAGCTTTTCGTGCGCGTCCTCAAACTTTTTCATTTCGCGCTGAATCTCGACCTGATCCATGTCGTTGTCCTTTCGATTTTTGCAACGCGCGTAAAAAATCTTTACAAAGGCGATGTCGTCAATCGCTTTTTTTGGCCGTGGAACGAACAAGGTATTTGTAAAAAGGGAGTTGCAAAATTCGCCCACAGGACGGAACCTGTCTCGCGCCCAATTATTTTCCAGAAAGCCTCTGTCTTTTAAATTATCGATGTCGGCTTTCCAGCCCATTATCATCAAGGCTGGAATCCTCAATCTGTCACCAAGCCCTTTGATTGTCGTGTCTTCGTCATCTTCGATGTAATTTTCACAGGCCACGCACAAGATCCAAACTTGCTGCTCCGAAAGATTGTACAACTGGCAAAGCCGCTGAATGGCAAGCTTATACTTGACCGTCTGCCTTACCTTAAGTTTTGAATTGCACACCGTGCTGTAAACGGCGGACATCGCGCTTGCGACATCCCATCTGATTTTCTTGTCTTGGGTTTCCATAATGTGGCCTCTCTGCTATAAATTTCCAATTGAACGGAAGCATTTTAGCGCGAGAAGTCTATCATATCATGATAGGATGGTTTATGAATTAAGATAATTTTTTATAAAATCTGTCTGCCATTGGGCGGAATTGCCTAGTTCCGGGTGGTAGCCATTTACAAGGATTTTATTTGTATTGCGATAATGTGAAATAAAGATTTTATAAGTGTTTCCGCCCTCGGACTTGTATTCATATTTCTTTTCATCTGAACAGAATCCTGTTTGCCATGAAACTTCAGGCTCTATAGGATTGACATAGGATAATTCCCAAGTATTTCCGTAAAACACAATGTCAGGCGCTATTTCCGCAAACTGAGCTTTTACTACAGGTTCCCAAACAGCAACTCGTTCCTTATAAGCGGCATCTATTTTAGTTGTGGTTTGCCATGGAGTTTTACTCAGATTAATCCATGCAACGCAAGAAAGCCCTTCCACTACCTGCTCATACGAAAGAGCTTCTGTGTATTCTGTTTTATTTTTAAGGGCGTAAGCGATTGCAGAAACCTTAAGCCAAGTCTTGTTCAAATCGTGTTCGTAGTGGTATTTCAAATCTCGAATAATATCGAAGAAGTCATAATCGCAATCCATTGGAGAATTGCTTTTGTCGTCCCACGATGCGTACGGCTCTTTTAAAACGAATGCTATCTTTAGCGAAGATTTTTTATATGCCTCTGGGAAAAGCACTCCGTCCCTCATGCAACATGAGAGGAGCGGGTACTTTTTTAGTTCTGAGGCTTCGATTTGGGAGAAGGTATATTCCATTTTCATATTAAACTTCTGTTTTTATAATATTTATCTTTATATGAGTTTAATTATATCACTACAATCATTCTTGTTGTTATTACTTTTATGAACAATATGAATCTCATCAGCTTCAAGAATATTTGAATAAATTGTTTTCATTTGTTGATTATATGCAATTATTAAAACATCAACTGGAATTGTATTATGATATTTATTAATTGTTTTTCTAACAAACTCTCTACAATCACCAGCAGATTCTAATGCAATATGTTTTCCATTGTAATCAAAAGTATATTCAATGTCATTTTTTGGAAGATGTTTTGATTTTCGAGCTACTACATTTGTTTTATTCTGTAAACTAATAAAAACATCGTTCAAAGTCTGAGTTTTCCCTGAATGATGATCACCATATAAAATTATTATTTTCATTACCACCCTTCCTAACCGTTTACAAAACAATTCATTTCAAAAAAACTATTTTATTGTGCAAAATCAAGGGTTCCTAACAATAAGAAATATAATAGAAATGTTTTTTGCCGAATACTTACCACAATCTCCTTTTTATTTATATTTTCTTTATGAAAGTAACCATTTCTTTCCTCATTTATCCATCCATTCAATAATTTAAATATTAGTTTCTTTAGTTTCGGCTCCATACCATTCATAAAACAATCGCTTTCCTTTAATAAATGGCTTAAGTTTCCTAATGTAACCTTTGTATAATCATCGGAATTTGGCTTAACTTTTTCCCATTCCCCATTCTTATTTATTGTTACAGTCTTACCGGTCGAATTTGCATAATAAAATAGTAATTGCTCAATTGATTTTAAATAACCCGAAACTATAAATGTTTTATCCAAATTGTCATCTTTAAGAAAATTTTGAAATAGCCATTCAGAAGTAATGAAAGAGTTTCCATAATCAGATTCGCCTACTAACAAATTCATTTTTTTATTCCTTCTTTAAAATTATATTCTGATAGTAATTCTAAGCAACTTTTTTTAAAATCATTTTCGCTAAACGTAGAATAAACCTTTGATATTTCAAAAAGTTTATTACTATTAATTTTTTCAGACAAGGTTTCAAACAAATCTGAGAAGTAAAAACTCCAAACATCACCGCCTAAGTAATTATGAATAAACCTATTTAAGGTTTTAAATTCAGAATTAGCCAAGCATCTATTTTTATCATTAATTAGGGATAGTACAGATTCGGTTTCATTAGCAAGTATTATGTAAATATTTTTTGCTTTACCATCAATAATATTTCTTAATGAAATAAAAGTTCCAAAATCAAAAATATGAATGTACTCAGACTTTGAATAAATGTATATTGTATTTGATTTGTTAATCACACATCTTATTCCTCTTTCTGATAAAATCTGCAACAAATATCTTGTTAAAGCTTTAGCCAATAATAGCTCAACATGGCGCAGATATTTGTGCATGATTTTTATCTCAAATAAATCTGGATAATTAATCAAATAATTATTCGCGACCTCTTGAGAAACTTCAATACAGGCTTTTAAGTATTCTTCAGAAATATGAGTTTCAACATACTTAATTACATCATCTTTTGTTTTAATTTCACTTGGCCCCATATATCTTCTTCCTAAATTTATCGACTTCTAATAAATCATTTAAAATTTTCTGCCCTGTAAATCAATAGTCCAACAATCGTCAAGCACTCTCAATCCCAATTAGTAACCCCAAAATTATAATAATCAACGATGTACCATTCCCCATCTTCATGCAACTCATTTATAGTAACAATATGATGTTTATCGCCACGCCATGGTGACTTTTCACATTCAAAACTAAATATCATATCTTCCATAACTTCATAGGGATCTAATCCATCTGGGGAAAATACATACTCTCCCATTTCCTCACCATGTAGTCTTCCGCCCCAATACTCTTTATCTGAATACCAAAAAATTATTTTTAATGCGCCTGTATCCCAATAACACAGATTTTTTATCACCTTCACTTTTAATTTTAACGAGCCATTTTTCAAACTCCAATTTGAACATACTATAATTATTGAAGAAATATCCCCGATTTTTCTTGTCAATCCATCTTCCCAATCTAGATCTTCACCTTCGAGATGCTCATCTATAAAATTTTTCGCATCCCAATAATTACGGTCAGCTGCACGTTTTATATACCCCCATCCTTCTTCTTCATTTTCCGAACAACCATCTCCATCAAAAAGCATTTTCCCCAATATATATAAAGCCTCTGCCGTAATTCTTTCACTATCTTTTATACTATAAAGTAGAGAAAATGCTTTTTCACGATCCATCTCGCATTGTTCTCCATCATAATAGCATTCCGCAAGTTTAATGATCCCCGGAATATAATTTTTCTCAACGGCTTTCTTATAATAGTTAAAAGCCTTTTTTGAATCGCATTTTGTTCCGTATCCATGCAAATAACACTCTCCTAAGAGATAAAATGGCTTACCAAAGTTAGAATTTTCTTTGACTGATTTTTTTAACCAGACAAATGCTTTATCATAATTAACTTCATTATTTATTCCAGAAAAATAAAAATCAGCTATATGACATTGTGCCATACAGTGTCCTAATTTAGCCGCTTTTATAGTCCATTCAAAGGCTTTTTTCTTGTCTTTTCTTACACCATCCCCGCAAAAATACAAAGCCCCTATACAATACATAGCTTCTGGGTTGTTTTGTTTTGCTGCTTTCATATACCAGTCAAAAGCTGATCGCCATTTTGATTCTTCCCTGTAAATATTTGCTAATTTACATTGAGCTGTTGCCCGTCCGTGCACCGCAGCCTTTCTGTACCAACTAAACGCCTTTTGCACATTCTTTTTTTCATAAGACCTGTCCCCCAGAATTTCTTGGACTTCAGGATTGTGGGTTTCCTTTTCCAAAACGATTAATTCGTCCAACGATATTTTTTCAAATTCAACTTTAGAAGAATCTTCTTTAATCTCATGACCGCATTCAGAACAAAATTTTTCGCCTTCTTCTATTGCAGCCCCACAATTATTGCATCGATTTAAATCAGAATTTTTTAGTTTATGCCCACAATTAGAACAATAATTAGCATTTGGTTTATTATTTCTATGGCAATTCGGACATTCCGTCAACTTTCCTTTGATTGCAACAGGCCCAACCCCTTCATTTGCATTCAACAAATCCCTTATACCCTTCCGCCCCCTTAAATTCACATTCTTCAAGGATCCGTCCTTGCACAAATTAAATAAAATAGTTCGAAAGCTTTTATACTTATTGTCTGCAAGATAATCATTTAGCAATGACCTAAATTTTTTTGAATTCTCTGGGAACAAATATTTTTCACCCTTTTCATCTTTGATTCTTCTTAAAGCAGAAATTATCGAAACTAATATTTGTTCATCCAAGTTTGACATTTTCAAAACCCTCAATTACAGTTAGACATTCGCTAATTTTATTTAATCTTTTATTCGCAAAATCTTTCATTTCAAAATCATTTTCTGTATTACTAATTCGCTCAAAAGCAATTTTTGCATCTTGAAAAAAAACTTTGCCTCACATAGTTTTTCTAAGGAAAATAAGCGTTCCGCTTCTTTATAAGAATTCTCTGCTAAAGCATATATACAATTAACATTCTCATATTTTTTAGCCCCCCGCACTAGATATGACATAGCTTTATCCGTTTCATCTTTTTCATAAAATTCGTATAAAAGATATAGTGCCTTTCCAAATTCTCTCTCATAACCAATCGGACACTCATCGACATCAAAATAAGAGATACAACAACAAATTTCTTTTTTAGTTTTCACAAAGAATTTCAGTAACAAAATATTTAATTCAAATAATTTTTTTTCATTATTCTTTTCGATTCTCAAATCAAATAAGTAATTATAAATCAAACTAATTGCATCTTGTTGGACAATATCTTTTTCTAATTGTTTTTTTACAAATTCAAATAAAAAATCATATTCTGCAGATTCACAATCTGAATAATCTAAAATCTTAATAAAATCTTTATTGTTGAATTCTAGTTCCTTTATCATTGTGTTTTTCATAAAACAATTAGCGCTTGATCGTAATGAAATTACACATTTTGACAAAATAGCATTATTTGAAGTATTTTTATAATTACATATCTCATCAATCAAAGCAAAATCACATTCATGCTGTTGTCTTAATTCAGATATATAATAGTTGGATAAAGAAATATACAAGTCATCCAGTAATTTTTTTTCTTTTGTCTGATTTCTTACTTTACTTATTGTTTTTATTAACTCTAACTTATCTTTTTCTATACACTGCTTCTTAATCGTCAAATCGTCACAGAAAACTCTTAATTGGTTAGTTGCTATTTCATATACAATTTCTGGATTCTCTAATTTTGCAGCAATGCAAAAATACTCTTTTGCTTTTGTATGGTTAGCAAGCTGAATTTTTTTTGCTTGTCTATAATATGTATATTTTGCTATTTTTTTTATATCAGTTGGTCCGAAAAGAATTTTACCAGCTAAAGAAACATCATCCCCACTCCCTTTATCACTGATATTAGGTAATTCATCAAATATTTTATCCTTTGTTAATCTTATCCGGCAATCGAAATCACAAAAAAAATCTTCTTCACAGTCATTCTTCCTACAACACTTGCAATTATCAAATTCAAAATCGAAAAAACGAGTAAAAAAGAATTGATACAGATTGAATAAATTCTCGTCGCCATTAACACTATTAGAAATCCCATCCGAGGAACAAAACACCATTTTTGGCTTTCCTTGTCCGTGTGCAAAACGAAAACATGAATAGCTTTTGTCTTCGCATAAAGATGTGGTTTCCGTGCCTATACATCTAGGATCTTCGGCTATTGGTTTTTGAAAATTTAAACCATCATTTGAAATTGCAAGATCACCGTCACCGATTTGCAATGCATACCAAAAATGTTCTGTTTCAATATAAGCAATTAATGTGCATCCATAAATCTGCTTCAAAACCGATCCACGTATAAATTTTAATCTATCTTCTTTACAATTTATGAAATCATTCAAAGCCTTTCTGTAAATCTCAACACATTGACAACCTTCTCCAAACTCATCATTAGACAAGAAGGCACACTCTTCTTCTGTTATTGGATTTTCCAATAAATGTTCCGCAATTTTCCCTGGCCACCTATTATTAGCAATTCCCACACTTAATCCTTTTTCTATTTGATTAAATTCAGAATCAAAATAACACGTTGCCATTTTGTCAATATTTTCAGTCAATAACTCAATTAGCGAAGTTATTGCCAATTCCGCCCCGATTTCGCTTCGAAAATATGGAGCAGAACCATGTCCGTCACTAACAGCAAGCACAGAAAAAGGAGTAATATGTTTTTTTAATGATACGGTTTTTCTTATTCTTGACTCAGAACCGGAAGAATTTTTTACAAAAAAATCGATTTCTTGCTCTGCATTTTCTAACTGTGGTTCAAAAAAAAATGAAAAAGACCTATCCTGGCAAGGGAATTTCCTTTTATTTATATTCTTAGCATCATTTTCTTTGCGTATATGCGAAGAACCTTGTACCGAATATGCAAAAAAAGTCATTTGTGACATTGTCACCATCCGCCATCAACATCATCTTCTTCACTTGCTGCAATCTCTTCTTGGATTACTTCGGCAACTTCTTCTTGCTTAGAAGCTGGAGTACTTCGAGTTGAACCGCCTATCTTCGTAGAATGCACAGAAACAAATTTTATCATTTTTTTCAACATTTTCTTATTGTCTGTATTAATAACCAATTCCTTATTTCCTGTAAATTGAGACAACATGTCATTATCGGCATCCGCCCCAATGGAAAATGCAATTTTTATTGCGGCTTTAAACCATTTATTTTGGTTCAAATCAGACAAGGCGTCTTCCCAATCATCTGTTGGTTCCCCATCACTCATAAGAATTATTACAGGCGCAAAATTTCCAACTTGACTAGACAAGAAAGCATTTTTATCTAGTTTTGATTGTAACTCTGTAAAAGCCTCCCCCAAATCCGTTCCACCGCATGCTTCTAAGTCTCTAAACTTATAGGTATTCAAATCAACAGGTTGTGGCGTCAACCACTCAGCCCCATTTGAAAATGTCAGCAAAGCCAACCTTATTTCAGCGTCTGCATTATCGTTTGATAAATCTTTCAATTCTGGCAATGTTTCCCTGAACGCATCATTTAACGTTCCAATTTTTTCTCCATCCATACTGCCAGAAACATCCAACAAGAAGAACAGCACCAATGTTTTTCTTGCAATTGGAGCTGAATCCATAAAATCGCTCATAACATCCTCCATGTTTTAATTTATTGTTGCTTCCAATTTATTTCCAAATTTAATTTTGTTATTTTTCGCTATTAGAACACCATCATTCGGCTCACATACTGTTTCTGCTCCCTTTGGTGTCGTTTTATACCACGCATATGAAGAAAGATTTTTTATGCCGAATTTCCCTTTCTGTTTTTTATTTTCAACAACAACACCTACCTTTTTTCTTATTGCATCAAAAGTAAAGTCAACATCTTCAATATCATATTGGTATATATTTTGATCTAGTTGCAAGGGTAAAACTTTATCTTTAAAAACTAAAACGGATGGCCTATGAATAAATTGTTGGCAAACCATGCATTTACTCTCATCTTTCTTTAAGGGGAAAAAAGTTTCCTTTTTACATTTAGGACAAATAATCAAACATCTTCGCAACCATGCTATCTTTTTACACCACTCTGATTCAGTGATTCTATCCTCCTTATTCTTTCCACTGTTACACATTAACTCCTTGCTGAATGCCTTTTTGAAAGTATCCAGAATAAAGGGAGGGTAAATTTTCCAAAATTTAGTAGCATTCTTATAACATGGCCTTGGTCTATTCGATTTATCTTTCTCATCAAAAATAAATACTGGATTTTTACACATAATCTCATATTCATTCTCGCCAAAAGGATCGTCGGGATCCTCCCTCATGCCTTTTAATGGGTGATCTCTAAAAAACAACAAAAAAAGCACTACCGCCAATGAAAACCGGTCCGAATATTTATCAGGCATATCATTACTATCTTCATTTAATACTTCCGGAGCCATATATCCAGGCTTTCCTTTTATACCAAGATTCTTTTTGTCAGGCGCAACATTATCATTATCACAGATTAATACATAACCTGTATTTGGATTTATAAAAAAATTACCATCATTTAAATCTTGATAACTCTGCCCTCTTGCGTGCAATTGAAGAAAGCTTGTTGCTAATTGCAATGCAGCATTTATTATTGCTTTAAAATTTGAGAACTTAATTTGTGCTGTCAAAAACTTTGAAAACTCATAATAAGAATTCTTACGAAGTTCCATAACATATCCAAAACAGTTATTATTATCTCGTTCTGTTATAGCAACTGGCCACAAAAAGCATCTGTTTGGACTTCCTAAATCAACATTATGTTTTAAATTATTATAAAACTCCTCTGTCTCTTTTCCTTTCCAATACCATTTTAAAGCACATTGCTTATTCTTATATTGAACTTTATATACCTTACCTTGGCCACCTTCGCCAATAAGATCAAGTATTTTTATAGAATCTCTGTTTGTTGAATAAAGAACAGTGCCCTTTGTCAATTCACCCATAAATATTAGTTCGCTTTATTTTAAATTTATATCCTTTTCATAGCAATCCATTGCAATTCTCTTTATCATATCATATTCATCCATAACTCATTGCCTCCAAAAATCCATTAATACTCATGATCGATATAAATTTTTTTCACTGTGTCAAGCGTTTCTTTAATACAATTCAAATAATTTTGATCTCGAATCTCTCTATACTTTGGATTTAGATCACATTTTTCGCATAAAAATTCATTATCATATTCTGGATGACAATATACCGTATGAATTCCAAAAATGAGTCTTTTTCCGCAATCATGACATTTCATAAAAATTTTCATTATACGCTGCACTCCTTTTTCTACTTTCTTAGTATACCACGCATTGTCTGAGAAATCAATTATTTTTTCTCACACATCCCCCACGCAAAACCACTCCACACACAACTTTCCATCCTTGTAAAACCTGTGCTCAATCCCCTTGTCGCCAACGCGGATTGTTTGGCCGCAGCCGCATGCGCAAACATGCTCCTCGCGGCAAACGCAAAGCATGTACCTGTGTCCCTGATTGTTTTCCATAAAAAAACTCCTTTGATATAATTGCCACATTATACCAAAGGAGGTCTATCATATCGCGATAGTGTGAAAATTTTATTTTAGTTAGCGTGGTTGCTGATGGCCAGCTCTTTTTGCAGTTCCAGCACTTGCTCTAGGGGCAGGCCGACTGCTTGCGCGATTTGCTCTGGAGTCAAGACATTCATGGCAAGGAGATTCCGCGCGGCTTCCACGGCTTTTTGCAGAGTTGCTTCTTCGGCAGCTTCGGTCATAATGTCAAAATCGTGCAAATTCATGTCGGCGTACTCCTTTCTGAATTTTTCGTTTTTCTTGGCCCTTTCCACGAACTCGGAAAGGCGCTTTGAATACTCGTCCTCGCCCGGCTCGTCGGTCAGGATATAACGCAAGAGCGCGCGGACTTTTGGATCCTCAACGCTCTCGTACGCTTTTGCATTGTATACCACTTTCACGGTTTTGTCATCCAAATTCACCGAATTGTTTTCGGCGCAAATGTTTTTGAAAGTGTAGCGCGGAAGGCCGTAGCCGCGTTTGTTGTCGTCGTGGAAGGGATCGAATTTGCAAATGAACAAAATGTAGCTTTCTTTTAGCTTGGTGTAGGGCTGGCCTTTCATAAGGCTGTCGCAATCTGCCATGCTTTGATAGTAGCGCATTCTTTTTCCCAAAGCCTTTTGCGGATAGGATTGCAATTCCACGTCAATTACTTTGTTCTCATCCTTTAGGTAAACATCCAACCGCACGCCATGGGAAGTGTAGTAAGGCTCAATGGCTTTTTCCAATTCCGGGTACTCAACTTGCTTGACGCGAACGCCCAGCAAGCGTTCCACCAACTCCGCAGAAATCTCGGGGTCTTTCATTACGGTCTGGAACATTCCGTCGTCCGCAGAGGTGAGTTCGTCAAAAGGTTTTCTTTTCATAAAACTTCTCCTATAAAAAAAAGCGGGAACCGCTCTTTGCAGTTCCCTTATGCATATAAGATATGAATTTTATTTAAAAAATTGGCGCTTTTTTGGAAAAATCTTAAAAAATTTTTACGCCATGTCCGCCAATATACAATACACTTGTTCTGCAAAAATAACGCTCATTTTCTTCCAACAGCGCTGGCCGCTGTGACAAACTGGTCACAATTTGTGACTGCTTCTTTGCAAGCGGCGGGGCGGCGGTTTTTGGGCGGAGTTTTTTCAGAAGTAAAAATCATTTTTCCGTCGCCCCAGGAAATCATTTTTATGCGGGCGATTGGCTTTCCGTTTTCAAGGACGAGAATGCAAGGGCATTTTTTTGCCGCCGCGCGCAGGGTGTCGGCGTTCAGTTCCAAAAGTTCCAAATGTTCCGCAAAAAAATCTTCCAGAATGTGATTCACCACATTGTCCACGCTTTGGTTTGACAGCGCGGCAAGGCGGTTCAACCGTTCCACCGTGACAGGGTCCAAGTCAACGTCCGCGTCAATCCACCGTTCCAACGGCGTGACAAGTATGTTTTCAAAAGTGATTTTTTCGTCGTCCATCTGCATAAAGGCCTCCTATGTTTTTAGGGATATCGCAAATTGCGATATGTTTGTCATTTGTCGGTTGAAAATCCAATTTTTCGCTTGGGCTTGGGTTCGTCAATCAAATTGTTCAAAACTTGAATAATTTGGCTGATTTTTTTGTCCTGCTCGGAAAACTTTTTGTCGCAATGATCGATGTGGAGCAAAAGCAGCCGGCGGATTTCGGCAAGTTCCGCCTTGTCGTCGGTCTTTACAATTTGCGAACTGACATAATGCCGCAATTCCACAAAAGCCTTCATTATGCGTATGCTCACCTGGACAGCAGTTTCGCTTCGCAGGACGGCGGAAAGCATCGCGACACCTTGTTCGGTAAAGACATATGACGCAACTGTCGAATGTTTCATGTTTATGAACCGGTCACAATTTGTGACCAGTTCATCCATCTCATTTTCTGTCAGTTGAAAGCGGAATTCCTCCGGAAAACGCTCTAAATTACGTTTTACCGCTTGATTAATGACCTTTGTTTCCACCCCATACAGCTCCGCCAAATCGCGGTCAACCATGACCTGTTTGCCGCGAATGAGGAAAATCTTGCTTTCTACCAAAATTGGCGCAATTTCTTTGTTTTTCATGCCCCTAATTCTACCCGCGGCGCAAGCAAAAAACATTAAGTTTGTAACTTAATTTAAAAGCGCGAGCAAAACTTGCCTTTTGTCAAAAATAGCGTTATCTTTAATAGTAGATATGGCGAATTTTAAAATCAGTCCGACTTTCGCTTTTCCGGTAATCGACGCGCCGGCGACTTCAAAAAAACTAAAAGTCCTGCGCGAAAGGCGCAATATTTCGATAGCGCAAATTCAAAAGCTTTTTGGAATGGAAAATCCGCAATCAATTTACATTTGGGAAGACGAGCGGGAAAAATTTTTGCCCCGCTTGGACAACCTTGTCGTCCTTGCGAAGCTTTACAAAGTTTCGATTGATGAGATGATAGTGACAAAAATGCGGCCCTCAAAAGAAGACCGCATTTGCTCGCGACGGGAGCCGCCATACGCAATCGCTCAAGAAGCGCTGGACTTTATCGCGCAAAACGCGAACGCATCGACCATTCAAGCGCTGGAAGAATGGTACGGATGCGCTATTAACCTCACCCCAACGCGCGCTTGAAAACCAAAAAATTCTCCTCGTCGCGCGGGGAACAATAAACGGCAAACTCAATCACCTTAAAGGCGCGGCGGTAGTCGGCCAAGATGTTTTTGTAGGCGGCGGCCACGACTTGAGGCTTGTTGCGGAAAGCGCCGCAGCCAAAGGCGCCTAGGATTACCGCGTCGTTTTGGCCAAATGCGGCGACGTCCAAAATGCGGCGGGCGCGCTTTTCGTGGAGGGCTTGCAAATCCGCGTCGCTTATGTTGACGGCGGCAAAGCCGTCGCCGCTATTGTAGCGGTTGCTGGGCCGGTCTCGCAGGTTGGGAGCGGCGCATGTTATGACGTTCAGTTTTTGCCAGTCGCGCTCGGCCAGCAATTTTGGGTAGGCCGCGTCGGACTTAAAGACAACGACGCCGGGCGTGTAAATTATGTCGTCGTTGTGGAGCGGGTTTCCGTCGCGGCGGTGCGGCATGTAAAAATTTTCCCAGTTGGAATTTTCGTTCAAGTTAAAGTAAAGGGTTGAGCAGCGGCAAAGGCATTCTTCCTGCGCGGAAGATCCGTGGGCAATGCCGCCGCCCGGATTGGAAGCCGACGCGAAATTTAGGACGGCGACCGAAAGGCCCGTGTCCTTGTATCCGTAGGCCGCTTCAAAAGTCCGCTTTTTGGAAACGACGATTTTCGCGTCTTGGTCGAAGCGATTTTTTTGGCTTGCCGCAGTTCCATCTATCGAATCGCCTTCCAAAAAAAGTTTTTGCGCCGCGCTGGATTCCTTTATCGCGTTGGCGAGCGCCGCGTTTGTTTTGCAAAGGCGCTCCGTGTCCTTAAAAATTTCGATGTTGTCTTCGCGCATAAATTCTCCTTTCGCGCCGCGCGGTTTTTGGCTTGCTTGCAATTATGATTGGCCGCATTTTTAGGCTTTCCAACAATCTCAATCAGCCGCGCAGACTTGGGCTTGCCCAGCCCTAAGCCGTCGCTTGCTACGCAACATATCCATATCGCGTTTTGTCAAGGAAATTATCCAACTGCGCTCTTACAGAGCGCTGTCAATACGCAACATATCCATATCGCGTTTTGTCAAGGAAATTATCCAACTGCGCTCTTACAGAGCGCTGTCAATACGCAACATATCCATATCGCGGGAAATTATCCAACTGCGCTCTTACAGAGCGCTGTCAATACGCAACATATCCATATCGCGTTTTGTCAAGGAAATTATTCACTGGCGCGCTCACGCGCGCTGTCAATACGCAACATATTCATATCGCGTTTTGTCAAGGAAATTATCCAACTGCGCTCTTACAGAGCGCTGTCAATCGCTTGCGCGAATTGGTCGGCGCAAGAAGTGCCGCGGCCCTTGCAGTCGTTGCCCCGCAAAATGCCGGCGATTTCCTTGGCGTCGCGGCCTTCGACCAAGCGGCCGATCGCCTTTAAGTTTCCGTTGCAGCCACCCTTGAATTGAACGTTGTGAATTTTTCCGTCCTCCAAGTCAAAGTCAAGCTGGACCGAGCAAACGCCCTGCGGCTTGAATGTCACATGTTCCATAAAATTCTCCTGCCTTTGATTGTAGCGTCTTTCACGCGTTTTTGCTAGAAGTCGCCTAATTTTAACTGTTTGAATTTTCAAACATTGCGGCGACTTCTTTTTTCCACTTGTTTACAAATGACTTTGGCGCAAGCGGCTTTGCGCTGGATCCAAGGCTTAAAACAAGTTCCATGACTTTCGCAAATTGGCAGGAAGAGAAGCTGATGATTACGTCTTCGTCATCAACATTTTCAAAAGTCTGGTCATCTGCCCATTTATGGTCTTTTATCCAGTAGCTTGCATAGCCCGTAATTTCAATTTTGTATTTCACGACTTTGTCGCTTGAAAAGGCTCCAAGCCTGCCGCCCTTGCAGCGTTTTGTAAAATCAAAATCTTTGGGAAGGTTGAACTTTTCGTTTGTCACAGTAATTCCTTCCAGCTTATTCAGGTCATATAGCAAATCGCGATTCTTTTTTTCATCACGGGCAAAAAGATAAACGGTTCCGTTATCAAGAAGAACCTGATAGGGCCAGAGAGTTCTTTGAATTTCAGAATCTGTATACGGAGCTGTGTATCTGGTCTTGATTTTCTTATTCTGTTCCATCGCCCGGAGAATTTTTTCCCAGTTAGTTAAATTAATTTTGAATTCCATCTGAGGCGGAACCGCAATCCTGGCAGAAGAAATAAGGCCGCTTGATTTTGCGATTCTTGGCTCAAATAGATAGAAAAGTTTTTCAATGTTGTCAAAAAGCGGAGTGCCCTTATATTGTTGAAGCAGCCCTTTGATGCCGGCAATCAGGACAATCTGATTTTTCGCGTCTTTGTCAAAGAGTTCGTCCCATTCGTCAAAACCTTCTTTTAGTACATACTGCTGATGTTTAGTTTCTATTAGATTGAGGTCTCGTAAATCCTGGGCGATGCGTAAAACAGTAATATTGGCCACGTTAAATAGATTCTGAAAATACTTGGAATTATATTTTACGGCAGGATGCTCTGGCGCGTCTCTAAGAATCTGAAGCATTTCGATATGACGGTTGGTCATTTTTACTTCTGCTTTGCCAACTGAGCAGGCGGAGTTATGGGGATTTTGCGCAATTTGACGGGGTTTTCTATGGGGATTTTGAACATTTTTCTTGATTTTTCTATGGGGATTTTGTATAATTTATGGCATGGAAACATTTAAAAGAAAAATCTGGGACAAGTTTAAGGCGTGGAAGGAAGAGTCTGACGGGCATACGGCTCTTCTTGTTGAGGGTGCCAGACGGATTGGAAAGTCCACTGCGGTTGAAGAATTTGCAAAAAGAGAGTATGAATCCTATATCCTGATTGATTTTGCATTTGCGTCTCAGAATATCAAAAATCTTTTTAATGACCTTTCTGATTTGAATTCATTTTTCCGCCTGCTTCAGTATTACACCGGCAAAGAACTTAGGGAACGCAAATCTCTAATTATTTTTGACGAGGTTCAACTTTTTCCTTTGGCGCGACAGGCTATAAAACTTCTGGTTAAAGACCATCGTTATGATTATATGGAAACGGGTTCGCTTCTTTCTATCAAAGAAAACGTAAAGGACATTCTTATTCCGAGTGAAGAGCGGCCGATTCAGATGTACCCGATGGATTACGAAGAGTTCTGCTGGGCTATTGGACAGACTAATGCTTTTGAAATTGGTAGAACTATCTGGCAGGAAAAGAAATCTCTTGGTGATGATGTAAACCGCGACCTGATGAGAAAGTTCCGGCTTTATATGATTGTTGGCGGAATGCCGCAGGCTGTAGAAGCATTTCTGACAACTAACAATTTTACACAGGTTGATATGGTTAAACGCGATATTCTAAAACTCTACGAAAATGATTTTATGAAGTTTGATTCTACAGGCCGGGCCTCTTTGCTTTTTGACCACATTCCGGCTGAGCTACAAAAGAATGCCTCGCGCTATCAAGTTTCGAGCGTAATAGAAAACGCAAGGGCTGGTACCATGCTTGAACGCATTGCAAAGCTTCAGGATTCTAAAACAGTGAATGTCGCTTATCACGCTAACGCGCCGGAAGCGGGACTTTCTCAGAATATTGATTTGGAAAAGTTCAAACTCTTTGTTTGTGATACGGGGCTCTTTGTAACTCTTTGTTTTAAGGACAAGGATTTTACCGAAAATATTATTTATGAAAAACTTCTTTCTGACAAGCTTCCAGCAAATCTTGGATATGTTTATGAAAATGTAATTGCCCAGATGCTGGCCGCAAAAGGGGATGAACTCTACTATCATACTTTCCCTAGTGAAACGTCTAATCACAATTACGAGATAGATTTTGTTATTTCCCGCAAAAACAAAATCTGCCCGATTGAAGCAAAAGCCTCTGATTATCACAAGCACAAATCGCTGGACATTTTTACCGAAAAATATTCAAAACATATTGGCAGCCGTTATCTTGTTTACACAAAGGAATACCGTAAGGATACAGACATTTTCTGTATTCCGATGTATTTGGTGCCGTTTATTTAGGGGGAATTGGCTATCATAGAAAGATAGATTCTGTCAAGCGTGTTCGCGCTCCCGGCCGCGTTTCTTTCGTTTTTCAAAATCTCTTTATTTCAGTTTTAAAACCCAATGAGGTTAAAAATAAAGGAGCTGCAAACAAAACTAGATGTCCGCTTGAAAGCATGATGTATTGCTTCAAGGCATCCTTCCAGTACATATTTCTTTCCAGCGTTCCGACAGCGACGCCGCCAGCAACGACGCAAATATACGCTGCTGTAAAAGCCGCTATTGTGCCTAAAAGGAATTTTGCTGAGCCATCAATAAGGCTGTAATGGTCCGCCTGCTTCCGAACTTTTTCTTTTAAGCCTTTGCCTTCTTCCTCAGTTATTTTTTTGCTTGCAATCTGATGATCAATATCAAACATTTCCAGGCTCATTTTATCAAGACAGAATCTTGCGGCAATTTCTTGAGTTCTATTTACATGCATTTTACAATACAACAAAAGAGAAGCGCAAAGCATGAGGCTTGTGAAAAAACCGCAGATAAAGTTTTCGCGGCAGATCCACTGGCCAATAATCAAGACTAGAGGAATCTGCCCTTCAAGCGTTGGAATTGCCAGAAACGTTCTTGTGGTTGCGATTATGAGAGCGCAGTCAAACAAGCAAAAATACAGAACTAATTTTGGGAAATGGAATGATAACCTTGTTTTGTTGAGGAACTTTGTTAGAAATAGACATAGCGAGATGCCAAAGTTAAGTATAATCAGAATCTGAATAGCCTTAACAGGAATCTGCGTGAAAATCAAAACAATGACCGTTGTCAGCATAAAGAGCGGAAGCAAATCTTTTATTGCAGAAGAAAATTTATTCATATTTTACCTCACATTATTAATTATGCGCGGTAAGTCTATCATATAGTGATAGTATGGCGATTTTTTTTTTAAAAATTTCATTCATTTATTCTGCGGCGGGAATTAAAGGCTGTCATGTTCATTGCGATTTAGCCAGTAATCTTCGCTCGCCCTCGTCCGCTCCCCATTCTTGGCCCAGCAGCGCGCTCATCGCGTCAAAGTTGTCTTGGCTTATCGCATGCTTTTCCATGTCAACATGACCTTTAGTGAATGTCACGCCTTCGGCCTCCAGCTTTTGCCGCTGCACGTCGCTTCCGCCAAAAGCGAAGCTGCCGGAACAAAAGCCCTTTGCGTTGACGACGCGGTGGCAGGGCGTGACAGAGTTGCTTGGATTTTTGTGCAGCGCGTTTCCCACATAGCGGCGCAAGTTGCAGTTTCCAAGCAAAGCTGCCACCTGCGAATACGAGGCCACCTTTCCCTTGGGAATCAAGCGGACTGCGGCGTATATTTTTTGCGCGAGATTTTGTTGCGGCATGGGTGAATTGTATTGCGGAACGGGGAAAGATGCAAGGGCGGTGTTTTTTTTTTCTTGACATTGTGCCACTGTAGTGTTACACTGTTAATTGTGGCCGATAAAGAAGAATATATAGTTTACAAAGGACAAAAATTTACGGTTGAATGGTATTTTGACCAAAATGTAAAAAGCCAGAGCCGCGAATATTTTTTTGCTCTCGATGATACTGGAAAGCAAAAGCTGCTTTATCTTGTAAAACGGCTCGGTGATTTTGGAAAAATTTCTGACAAAACAAAATTTAACTTTGAAGAAGACGGAATATGGGCATTTAAGCCAAAGCCAGACAGATTTCTTTCTTTTTTTACAAGTGGAAAGAAAGTCATCATAACAAACGCTTTTGAAAAGAAATGTCAAAAGCTGCCAAAAAAAGAAAAGGATAAGGCAATAAATTGCAAAATTGATTATGAAGCGAGAGTCAAAGGAGGAACTTATTATGACAACCTACGATCGTCTAATGAAAAATCCTAAGTTCAAAGCAGAATTTGAAAAAGGATACAATGATTTTCTTATTTCAGAATTTATGATTGAAAAGATGGAAGAGGAAAAAATTTCTGTCCGGGAACTTGCAAAAAAAACTAAGGTCTCTCCAACAACGATTCAAAATCTGCGCAGCGGCAAAGCCGATTCCGTAAAGCTTAAAACTCTGACAAATGTTTTGCAAAACCTTGGATATGTTTTACGGCCTGTGAAACTCGCAGCGTTGTAATGGAATATATAAGTTTTATCGAACCAACTATTTTTTACAAAAATAGACCTTGTAAAATTTTCTGTGTAAATGGCTGACAAATATGATACTCTTAAGGAGGAGTACAATGTTGGCCAAAACAAAAGAAAAAGATGTCATCGACCA
>ONET01000023.1:6062-35448 GCA_900316905.1 uncultured Treponema sp. | reverse complement strand
TCGCCGGTGAAGATCGCGTCGTAGTCGGCGGGATTCTTAAAGTTAAGCGGAATGATTCCGTAGTTGATGAGGTTGGCCTTGTGGATGCGGGCGAAGCTCTTTGTAAGAATCGCGCGCACTCCCAAGTACATGGGGCCAAGGGCTGCGTGCTCGCGGCTTGATCCCTGGCCGTAGTTCTCTCCGCCTACAACAATGCAGTCGGCGAAATTCGCTTTTTCGGCGCGCTCGTAGAATTCCGGGTCCAGGCGGGTAAGGGTGAACTTGCTTATCTCAGGAATGTTCGAGCGCAAGGGAAGCATCTTGGCTCCGGCCGGCATGATGTCGTCGGTCGAAACGTTGTCGCCGGCCTTTAGCGCCACAGGGAGCGTCAGGCTTGGCTTGTATTCGCGGCAAGCGGGGCAGGGCTTGATGTTGGGGCCGCGCAAAATTTCAACTTTGGCCGACTCGCTTTCAGGAAGCGGGGCTATGACCATTCCGCGGTCCTGCGCGGCTTCCAAAACGTCGGCGCTTGAAAGGCGGCCGTCGCCTCCGTCCAAAAGGCTTTGGCGGACTCCGGTCTTGTAGGCCGCGTCTTCGTAGTCCAAGTCTTCGGCGCTTGTGAACACGCCGTTAATGGCGCTTGCCGCGGCGGTTTCCGGGCTTACCAAGTATACGTTTGCGTCGGCGGTGCCGCTTCTGCCCTTAAAGTTTCGGTTGAATGTTCGCAAGGTCACGCCTTGGCTGTTGGGAGCGAAACCCTGGCCTATGCAGGGGCCGCAAGCCGATTCAAGGATGCGAAAGCCCGCCTTTATAAGGTCGCCCAAGATTCCGGCCTTTTCGGCCATCATCAAAGTGGCGCGGCTTCCGGGCGCGATTCCTGCTTCCACGCCGGGCGCGATTGTCTTTCCCTTTACGATGGCGGCCACGCTTTCCAAGTCGTCAAGCGAAGAGTTGGTGCAAGAGCCAATCACCACTTGCGTTATCGGCTGGCCCTTTAGGCTTTGAATTGAATTGATTACGTCCGGGTTGTGGGGGCAGGCGGCCAAGGCATGCAAGTCGTCCAAGTTTATTTCTATAATCTTGTCGTATGAGGCGCCCTCGTCGGCCTTAAGCTCCTTCCAAGAAGAGCCGCGGCCCATCGATTCCAAGAATTTCTTTGTCTTTTGGTCGCTGGGGAAGACCGAAGTTGTCGCGCCCAATTCCGCTCCCATGTTTGTGATCGTGGCGCGCTGGGGGACTGTAAGAGTCTCCACGCCGGGGCCAAAGTATTCGTAGATGGCGAGCGTTCCGCCCTTTACGGTTTCGCGGCGAAGGACTTCCAAAATGATGTCCTTGGCTCCGACGCCTTTTTTTAACGTTCCGGTCAACTTTACGCCAAAGATTTTTGGCATGGCAAGGTGGAAGGCGCCGCCGCCCATCGCCACGGCCACGTCAAGGCCGCCAGCGCCAATCGCTATCATTCCGATTCCGCCGCCTGTCGGCGTGTGGCTGTCCGAGCCAAGCAAAGTTTTTCCGGGCGCGCCAAAGCACTCAAGGTGGACTTGGTGGCAAATGCCGTTTCCGGGACGGCTAAAGTAAAGGCCGTATTTGGCGGCGATGCTTTGAAGGTAGCGGTGGTCGTCCATGTTCTTGAAGTCTGTCTGCAATGTGTTGTGGTCAACGTAAGAGACCGAAAGCTCCGTCTTTACGCGCGGGATTCCGATTGTCTCAAACTGAAGGTATGTCATCGTGCCGGTCGCGTCCTGGGTCAGCGTCTGGTCGATTTTTATCGCGATGTCCTTTCCGCGCTCAATCGGCTCTCCTTTTGTGAATTTTGTTTCCTTGCAAGCTTCGGGAACGATGTGTTCCTGCAAAATCTTTTCCGCCAATGTAAGAGCCATAGAGCGCCTCCAAAAATTTTTGCATATGATTGTATTGAATTTGCAGGAAGAATTCAAGGAGGGCAGAAATATTTCTTTCAACGAAATAAATTTCTTGACAATTGCGTAAAATCCCTATACAATTTTAAAGAGATTGTGGAGGAAGAAATGCCAACACTAAGTATGTTTTATGGAATTCTCATAAAAATGAACTGGAAAGATAAAGGCCAGCACAATCTTCCGCATTTTCACGCTTTTTATGGAGAATACGAGGCTTCTTTTGATTTTTCAGGCGAGGTTCTTGCAGGTGATTTTCCTGCAAAAAAGCGTGGGCTTTGTTGCATCAAGATGAACTGAACGCCAACTGGAAATTGGCTACAGCCGGCGAGCAGATTTTCAAGATAAATCCTTTGCAGTAGGTAGATGTATGGAATTAATAAAAGGCGAAAAACTTTCTCCAAGAGTTCTTGAAGTCTCTCCGTTGGAAAATTTTATATTAAAAATAAAATTTTCCAACAATGAAATTCGTTTTTTTGACGCAAAAAAAATATATAATTTACCTTGTTTCCAACCGCTAAAGCAAAAAGAGTTTTTTGATACTGTTCATGTGGAAATGGGGAGCGTGGCGTGGGTGAATGACATTGACTACTGTCCTGACACTTTATACGCTGAAAGTTATTCTATTTAGCATTTCCACTAGCAAAATCGCGCGGAGTGTGATACAATAAAAACATCGTGGGAGCTAAAATTCTCTTAAAAAAAACGGCCTCTTTTTGCCTTTGCGCGGCCTTGTTCGCGATGGGCTTTGCCTTGTCTTCCTGCAAGAGGAAGGTTGAGGTGGAACTGGCGGAATACACGCCGCTTTCAAAGAGCGTTGAGGAATTTAGCGCGGCCGCCCAATGGGCTTATGAAATCGAAGCCGACCGCCTTTCAAAAAAAATCGACTCTTTTGAGGCCGTCTCAAAAAGCGTTCCCCTGTCGCCTCTTGTCGTCGCGGCGCTGGAAGGCGGCGCTCCAATGGCGTCCGTTTATCCTGCGCTAGACGGCTTTGGAAGCCTTGACACTTCCAGCATGCAAGGCGAGCTTTTGGAAATCGTAAAGACGTTTTGCCTCGACATGCTGGAATATTCCCAAAGCGCCGCCGATTACGAAAAGTACCAGGCCGCGTTAAAGGCTCAAAAAAAGAGCGCTTCAAGCCAAGCCCCTTCCGGCGAGGACAGTTCCGCCCCTGAAGAGAACGTTCCGCAAAAAGACTCGTCCAAAATCGACGCGGCCTTTGCAAGCGAATCCATTTTTTCATTGGCCATGTTTTTGGCCGACAGCTCGGCGGCGGGCGTGTTGAAGTCCTTTGTCATTGGCCGCCCCTTTGTCGGCGAAGAATTGATAGAGGTTCCGGTCCGTTGGACGGGGCAAAAACAAATCTTGCATACAAAGCTTTATCCTGTCCAGGCGGGCGAAAGTTGGAAAATTCAGCAGATAGAAATTTATAAGTCGGAGGCGAATGATGGAAACGTCAAAACTGACGGGAATTGAACGCGAACTGGTTCTTCAATATTTAATTGACGGAAACGTTCCTGTAACGGTGACTCCGATAGACGAAGACGAAAGTGACGGCGACGACGAAAAGGTCAAGCCCGCCACGGCCGCGCTTTTTCCAATCGCCATCAAGGCCGAGCAGCTTAAGGTCTTGGAGCAGGGAATAATATTGCTGACCAATCCGCCGCAAAATGTCCGCGACTTCATCGACAAAAAGGTTAGGGTGGAATTTTACTTCAACCGGCTGGGCTTGTATTTTGAGACAAAAATCAAGCAAATAAAGGCCGGCTTGGCCCTTGTGATTCCTTCGTCAATAAATCGCATTCAAGAAAGCGCCCCTGTCCAGCGGCCGACGGAATTTTCGGCCGAGCTTTATTTTTCGGTCAACCAAAAAACTGACGTCCACATTGACTGCGTTTGCGCGCAGGGCTACGAAATATTTTCCAAGCCTGTTTGGAAGGACATCGACGAATCGGCGCAAGCGAAGGCCAAGGCCTATTTGGAGGAATTCATCGTTCACGCCCGGAAAAAGGGCGTTGCCGGAAGCGGCGTGCAATTGATACCCGTGGTCCGTTATTTGGCCGAAAAGGTTTCCAAGATGGAAAGCGTCCAAGGCCGCAAGGAGCCGCTTGACGTTTTGTATGTAAGCCACGAGCGCGTTGTTTTTGGACAAAAGGCCGGAAACGTGGACTTGCAAGAGGGCGCCGAATACGCGCTGGAAATGTCTTTTCCCTTGCCGCGTCCGCTTGGCGAGCGAAAAATTTTCGCCACTTGCCGGGTCGAGTCCAACTATTATGACGACAAAAAGGAATTCGCTTGCGCGGTGTGCCGCTACACTTCGTTGCAGGAAGAAGACGTCCGCTTTTTGTATGAAAAGGGAACCGGCGAAAAATTCATTTAGTCTTGTTGTTTCCCAACATTATCGCCATCGGCTTTAGGAAAGAAACGTTCTCGCAGAAAATTTTTATGAAGACCAAGAAGGGAACGGCCAAAATCATTCCGATAAAGCCCCATATCCAGCCCCAAACGCTCAACGAAACAAGTATAAGGAACGGAGAAATGTCCAAGTTGCCGCCTTCGACGCGCGGCTCCACAATGTTCCCCAAAAGCATGTTCGTAAGAAGCATGACAAGGGCGGTGGCGAGCACTTGCGGAACTGACGGAAAGAATTGCAGCAGGGCAAAAAATACCGTGACCAAAAACGAGATTACGCTTCCGAATGTCGGAATGAAATTGAGCAAAAACGAAAGAAAGGCCCAGACAACCGCAAAGTCCACGCCGATTATCGAAAGCCCCGTAAAGACAACCACGCCTGTCGCAAGCGAAATTATGAACTTGATCGAAATGTAGCTTGTGGTGTCTACTATGACTTTCGCTATGACGGAACGAACCCTGTGCCGCATTTTTCCTTCAAAGGCCAGGGAAATCTTTTTTTCAAAGGAGCCTGCCTCGACCAGCAAAAAAGTGTACATCAAGAAAATGACAAAAAGGTTTTTGGTGAACACCAACGCCGTGTTTGATACCGACAGCGCCGCGCTTTGAAGGTATTGGCGAACCTTCAATTGCGCCAATAGGTTTTCGATTAACGTCTTTCCTTCGTCAAAGCTAAGGTTGAATCTTGCCGCGGAATACTTGTAAAGCGCCAAGAGCCTGTCCTCGTATCTGGGGTAGGCGTTTATGATTGACTCGGCGCTGGCCTGCAAGAGCCTCGCGAATCCGCTTATTAAAAGTATGAACGCTATCAGCGAAATGAGTATTCCGACGCTCCAAGGCAGGCGGAACCTGGAATGAAGCTTGCGGATTGCCGGAAGCGCGATGAGGGCTAGCAAAATTGAAAGAAAAATTTGAATCGAAAAAGACTTTGTCGCCTTTAGAATCGCAAGGAAAAAAATAAGCGTCACGGCGGAAAGCAAAATGAAAATGCGGCGCGTGTAGTTTTTTTCTTTTGGCGCCTCTTCCTTTTGAACCGGGCTCGTTTCGATCGGCGTTTTTAATCCAAACAGCGATTTTAAATCTTCCAATTTTGTGTCCTCGCCCTTTTATTTTTTAGGGCCAATCTTGTCAAAGCCGCAAAGCGGAACAAGCGCCTCAGGAATTGTGATGGAGCCGTCCTCGTTTTGGTAGTTCTCAACGATGGCGAGCATCGCGCGGCCTACGGCGATGGCAGTTCCGTTGAGCATGTGCACGTACTTGTTCTTTCCGTCGTCGTCCTTGTAGCGCACGTTCAGGCGGCGGCTTTGGTAGTCCGTGCAGTTTGAGGTGGAAGTCACCTCGCCGTATTCGCCGCCGTTGCGTCCCGGCATCCAGGCTTCCAAGTCCCACTTGCGGTAGGCCGGCGCGCCAAGGTCTCCGGTGCATGTGTCGACCACGTGGAAGGGTAGGCCTAATCCTGTAAAGATTTCCTCTTCGATAAGGCGCAACTTTTCGTGCAGCTCGTCGCTTTGTTCCGGAACGCAGTAAACGAACATTTCAACTTTGTCAAACTGGTGGACGCGGTAAAGGCCCTTGCTGAACTGGCCGGCCGCTCCGGCTTCGCGCCTAAAGCAGTGGGAAAGTCCGCAGTACATGAGAGGCAATTTTGATTTGTCCAAAATTTCTTCGGAATGGTAGCCGCCAAGCGTGATTTCTGCCGTGGCGACCAAGCAAGTTCCTTCTTCCTCGATGCAGTAAACGTTTGACTCGTTTCCGCGCGGATTAAAGCCTATGCCTTGAAGGATTTCCTGGCGGGCGACGTCCGGCGTGATGAAGGGAGTGAAGCCGTGCTTTCGCAAAAGGTTAAGCGTGTACATGATCAAGGCTTGCTCCAAGAAGACCGCCTCGTTCTTTAGGTAATAGAATTTTTGGCCTGAAACTTTTGTTCCGCGCTCAAAGTCGATCAAGTCCAATTCTTCCATAAGCTGAACGTGGTCGCGCGGCTCAAAGTCAAACTTGCGCGGAGTTCCAACCTTCTTTACCTCAAGGTTTTCAGTGTCCAGCTTTCCGATAGGAACGGCGGGATTGCACATGTTGGGAATCTTTCGCGCGGCTTCTTCCAAGGCCGGTTCGATTTTTTCAAGGTCGGCTTCGACGGCCGCGATTTCTTCCTTAATCTTTTTTCCTTCGTCAATCAATTTTTGGCGGGCGTCCGGCTCCATCTTGCCTTTCATCGCGGCGGCGTTTTGGTTTCGCTGCTGCTGCAAGTCCTGGCGCTTTGTCACGAGCGCGGTTCTTTTGTCGTAAAGTTCCACCACGATGTCAGCGTCGGCGGTCATATTGCGGTTTTTGATGTTCTCCTTTACCGCGTCAAGGTTTTCTTTGATGAATTTGTAGTCTAACATTGTCGTCTCCTATTTTAGTTCGTATTGGCAGTACACGTGAACGGTCACTTCCTGCTCGCCCGCGTTGATTGGCGTGGCAAAATCGTTTGCGGCGGCCATAAGCTTGGCTCCTTCGGCCCGCGCGAAATACGGCTGGCCTTGCTCTTCAATCTTTATGACGCGGCCCAAGTCGGCGCCGGCGGTCTTTGCCATAAGGTTCGCGGCCTCGGCGGCGTTCTTGATTGCAAGCGTGCGGGCTTCGCGCATCGCGTCGGCGGTGTTTGTGGCGGTGAACTGAATCGACGAAAATTCGTTGGCTCCGTTTTTTACCGCCACGTCAATCGCGTTTCCGGCCTTGCTTGTGTCGGGCGTCACAATATGGATTGAATTTGTCACGCGGTAGTCGCCGCGGTACTGGACGCCATTCCTGTTTGAAATGTCCTGCCAAATTCTGTAGTCGCTGGTCGTTATTGAATCGGCAGGAAATCCCGCGTCAATCAAGGCCACGCGAACTTTTGTCACGGCCTCAGCGTTTAGGCGGGCGGCTTCGATTACCGAGCGGTTGTATGTCGCCACCGCCACGTTGATTGTGGCCGCGTCGCTCTTTACTCTGACGGAACCAGTTCCTGTCACCGAAATGCTTCTTTGCGCCTCGCCCTTTTCCTCCGTCCTAAGAACGCATGAACAAAGGGTGATTGAGCCTAGGAGCGCCAGCGTCGCGGCCGCTTTAAGCGCGAGTTTTTTCGCAAACTGTTTTTTCATAAAAACCTTCTTGTATATCTATCGAATGTCAATATAAAATCTCTTTAAGTAAATCGACCGCTCGTTGGCGCGCCGCCAATAGGGGCTTTGCGGCCAGTTCTTTATCAGCGTGTCGTAGGCGCCGATCGCGCTCTTTATGTTGCGCGCGCTGGACTTGGCTTCCAAAATCAAGCCTTCCAAATAAAGTCCCGCGTCAAGGTCTTCGGTGGCCACGTCAAAAAATTTTTGGACCAAGTCCAAGGCTTCCTCAAAACGCTTTTCGTCGTATGCCTTGCGCGCCAGCTCCAAAAGGTTTTTCGCCTTGCCGTCGCTTGTCGATGCGGACGAGCCCCCTTGCGCTTGGCTTTCCCGCGCGGCTTTCTCGCCGGAGCCTTGGGCCGCTTGGCTTTTATTTTTGTCGCTGTTTGTTCCGGCCACCGCTGTCTTTTGCTTTGAGTCGGCTTTTTCTTGTCCGGCCGTTTGTATTACAGTCTGAACTTTTTCCGCGGGAACGCTTTCGGCTTGCGCCTGGCTTTGCTGCGCCGGACTTGGAGCGGCGGCGACTTGGCCGCGCTTTTCTTCGTTTCCTTCGCTTGGGCTTTTTGTTTCGGCCTTTTCAGCCTGAATCATTTCGTCGCGCTCGGCTTGCTTTTTGGCGGCCGCTTCCGCCAAAGCCTTTTCCTTTTGCTCCTTGTTTTTTTGCAAGTCAAATTTTTGCGGAACCACGTCGGCGTACGCGGGCGCCTGGACATGGCTTGCGTCCGTGGCTCCGTTTTCGCTGACCGTCACTTGAATCCAGTCGTCTATGTAGTTTCCTGTAAGTATGTCGTTTTTGTAAAAGTGAAGCAGAGCCGTTCCCGGAGCCTTGGAGCGCAACGTGAACGTGGCTCCGTCGTTTCCCAATTTGCGGCCTTGGAAAATAAAATGGTCGCCGCCGTCTTCTTCGCCCAAGTAAATCCAGCCGCTTCCGGGGTATGTTATGTCCACAAACTGCTTGTTCTTCAATGTCATTGAGCGGCTTGGAAGTGGAACGATTTTCTTTTCTTCAGGCGCGGCTTCTTCTTGCGTTTGGGAAGCGGGCGCGCTTAGGGCTATGCCTTCGTTTGCGGCTTCGGCGGCCGCGTCGCCGCTGGGGCTGTTTGCGCTGGATGTCGCGGATGTGGATGCAGGGGCGACAAAATTGTTGCCGCTTCCCGCGCCAGGCAAGGCGTCGCGGCCGCGCGCGTTTTTGTCCAAAGAAGTTCCGGCGCCATTGCCAGCGCTTTGGCTGGCCAAGGAGCCGCCGCTTGCGGAGACGAGCCCCGCGCCGTTAATGGAGCCGCCGCTTTCTGAGCCGTCTTTGCTTTCGCTTTGGTAATCCGCTGTCGCGTTCGCGCTTTGTTCCGCGCTTTTGTTTGAGTCGATTATTTTTTGCTGGAGAGAGCCGTCTTGGGCTTGCGTGATTTTCGCGGCGGCGCTTTCTTCTTGGCCGTCGTCGGAGACGTCGGCGTCTTCCGTTTGATCGTCTTTTAAAAGTTCCGCCATCTCGTCAAATTCGCTTTGGGGAATTTTTTCCTCAAGCGCGGCTGGGCTTTCGGCTGCAAGCTCGTCTTGGCTGTCGGAACTTTGCTCTGGATTTTCGTTTTGTTCAGCTTCCGCCGTTTTTAAATTTTCTTCCGCGCCGCCTTCGTCCTCAAGTTCCTGAACTTCAAGAGCCTTGGGAATCGCCGCGCCTGTGCTTTGGCATGAGAAAAAGAAAAAAGTCAAAAAGGGCAGTGCCGCAATGGCCAAAAGTTTTTTCACGGAGCGGCCTCCGTTATCTTTCTTACAAGCGCGTCGTTCGCGGATGAAAGCTTTTGAAGCGCCTCTCCGCTTGGCGGCGAAAGCCATTCGCGGACATCGTCTTCGCTCCATTTTTCCTTTGTCTCGCGGCTGGTGGCGTATTCTTCCGGCATGGAAACGCCTTGAGGCAAAAGCAGCTCTTGGTCGGCTTCCAAAGGCTCGCTCTTGAATTTAACGCTGGGCGGCGTTTTGTTTTGCGGAATCAAGATGATGGCGACAAGCGCCGCGCAAAAAAACAGCAGCAGCAGCGACGACAGCAGCGCCGCCTTTTGCCGTTGCGAGAAAAATTCCCTGATGTTTTCGCCCAGTTCCGAAAAATCCATCACTGCCGGCCTTGCTCCGATTCAGGCGCGCTTTTGTCGCGGCGCGGCGGGCGCGGAGGAATGACTACGCCTTCTTCCGGCGGAACGTCTTCCTCGACAAAGTTGTCGTTCTTTTCTATGTAATTTTTCCTGATTGTCTCAATGTCGTCGTCAAGGCGCAAGGTGATGATTTTTGAAACGCCTGACTCTTCCATAGTGACGCCCAGCAAGGAGCTTGCGCCCATGACAGTCTTTTTGTTGTGGGTGATGACAATGTATTGGCTTACGTTGGCGAAAGACATCAACGCCTCGACAAAGCTTCCTACGTTTTTGTCGTCAAGGGCCGCGTCAATCTCGTCAAGCAAGCAGAAGGGGCTGGGGCGCACTTGGTATGTGGCGAACAAGAGCGCTATGGCCGTCATCGTTTTTTCGCCGCCCGAAAGGAGCGCGATGCTTTCCAGCTTTTTTCCCGGCGGCTGCGCCAAAATGTCGATGCCGCTTGTAAGGACGTTCTCGGGCGTCTCCAGGCGCAGCTCGGCCTTTCCGCCGCCAAACAAGCGGCGGAACATGTTGTGGAAATTCTTTTTGATTCTGTTGTATGTTTCCAAAAACAGCTCGGAAGACTTTGACTTGATTTCTTCCGCCACGCGCTCCAAGTCCTTGAGGGATTTGAGCGTGTCGTCGTAGTTTGTCTGTTGGCGCTCGTATCGCTCCTTCGCTTCGACAAATTCTTCGGGCGCCATCAAGTTGATGCCGTGGCTCAGTTCCTCCAGCTCGCCCCGCTTTTTTGAAAGCTTTTCCTTTAAGTCAAGGGGCTGGGCGGTTATCGTGTACATTCGTTCCTCGTATTCCATCAAGTCGCGGGAATACTGGTCAAGGAAGTTTTGCTTTACGTTCTTGATTTCGGTGTCGGTTTGCAGCATTGAGCCGGAAACTTGCTCGTACTGGCTTTGGTACTTGTTGAGCATTTCCTGCTTTTTGTTGAGGTCTGTGGTCTTGCCGGAAACCTTGTTGTTGTAGTCCTTTATTTCTTCGTCAAGCTCCTTCAAGCGGTCGGCGGTTTTTGTTCCGCGCTCTTCGATTTCGGCAAGCTCTTCTTCTATCGTTTGAATTTGATCTTCCAAGTCTTCCTTGCGCTTTTGTTCGGAGTAAAGCTCGTCTTCGTTTTGGCGCAAGTTGTTTTCTTCCTGCGTAAGGTTGCGGCGAAGCATCGTCATTTGGTTTTGGGCGCCGGCGATTTGCTCCTTCATCTTGGCTTCGTTGACTTGAAGGTTTGCGAGCGTTTCCTTGTATTCTGAAATTTTCTCGCCCAAAGCCTCGTTCTCTTTTTTGAGCTCGTCGATTCGCTTGTTGAGCTCGCCGACTTGCGCCAAGTTTTCCTGAACTTTTTGGTCAACGGCGCGCTTCTTTGTGATGATGCCTTCCGGGCTTAGGAATTCGCCGATAAACTGCGGCGACGCCTTGATGTATGCGTCAAGCGCGGCTTGAAGAGTTTGAAGCATTTCGAGCGCGTCGCCAAAGGCCGCCGCAGACTCGCCCGCGATTTTGGCTCCGTCGTTTGTGGAGCCTGTCTTTATCGCGTCGTCAAAAATGTTCTTGCGGCCTTGGACAAAGACCTTGAGCTTTCCCAAAGTTTCGTCAAGCTCTTGCTTTGCCTGGCTCATCGCGTTTTGCGAATAGCCCGCGCTCTTAAGCTTCGCGTCAAGCTCGGTCACGATGTCTTCCGTGATCGCTGTAAGCTCTTTTTGCAGGTTGGCGCGAGCAAGCTCAAGGTCTTCTATCAATTCCTGCTTTTCGCTTGCCACGGCGTCGTTGTCTTGGATGCGTTTTGAGGCGTTGTTGATGTTCTGTCCAAAGGAGTCGATGTTGCTCTTGATGTCGGCCAACTGCTTTTCTTTTTCGTGCATCGCGCTTTCGGCTTCGTCAAGCTCTTCGTTTATGCTGTCGATTCGCTCTTGGATTGATTTCTTGTGGTTTTCTATCTGCGCGATTTTTTCGTTTATTTCGCTTTGCCTTGCGTTGAACTGCTTTTGAAGCTCCTGCTTGCCGTTCTTTTCTCCCTGAATTTTTATCAATTCTTGAGTTCCCGCGGCAACCTGATCTTGGAGGTTCTTTATCTTGTCGGTGTTTTCCGTAAGGGCGGAATTTATCGCGTCGATTTCCGCTCGTATGTCGGCTCTCTTTTTTTCTATTTCTTTTATCGCGTTTTCATTGCGGCTTTTTAGCTCAACAAAGCCCTTCAACTTTAAAAGCTGTATGTCCAGCTGCAAGTCAAAGACTTCTTCCTTTACCTTGCGGTATTTTTTTGTTTTTTCAGACTGAACTTTGAGCGTGTCGTATGAGCGCTTGGTTTCGGCCAAGACCGCCTCGATTTGCGTGAGGTTGGTCCGCGTTTTTTCCAGCTCGCGCTCGGCTTCGGCGCATTCGGCCTTTGATCGGCTGATTCCCGCCGCCTCCTCAAAAAGGTATCGGCGGTCTTCGGGCTTGCTCGAAAGAATCTGGTCGATTTTTCCCTGTTCCATAACGGAGTAGGCGGCTTTTCCTACGCCGGTGTCCATGAAAAGCTTTCGGATTTCTGTTGGGCCGACCTGCTCGTTGTTGATGAAGTATTGGCTTTCGCCGGAACGGAAGAGGCGGCGCTTGATGGCGATTTCAGAATCGGGGCGGGGCAAGAGCGAATTTTCGTTCAATATAGTAAGCGTGACTTCAGCCATGCCCAAGGCCGGGCGGGCTTCTGTTCCGTTAAAAATCACGCCTTCCATGGTCGCGGCGCGCAAATTCTTGGACTTGTTTTCCGCGAGAACCCATTTCATCGCGTCGACGACATTGCTTTTTCCGCAGCCGTTCGGGCCCAAAAGCGCGGTGATTCCGTCCGCAAAGTCGATGTGCGTGCGGTCGGCGAAAGATTTAAAACCGAATATGTCAAGACTTTTTAAAAACACGTCAATGCCACCCTAAAAATAGTCTTAACATTCTAGCGCTTTTTTGGCAAATTATCAAGAGCGCCGCTTAGTCGCTCTCCATTTGCGCCGGCGCGACAACCTTTCCCTTGTATAGCGCTTTTGGGCGGACAAGAATTTTAAGCTTTTTCTCCAGCGCGGCCAGCTTCCTAAGCTCCCGTTCGTCGCCGATTACGATGTTCACGCCGCTCTTTCCTGCGCGCGCGGTGCGGCCGGAACGGTGGACAAAAAAGTCCTCGTCGTCGGGAAGATCGCATTGGATTATGTAGTCGATGTCGGGAATGTCAAGGCCGCGGCTTGAAAGGTCGCTTGTGATTAGAATAGGGCATTTTCCGCCTTTAAAGCGCGCGAGCATTGACTGACGCTCCTGGTTCTTTATGTTGGCAGTGAGCGCGGCGCAGTCGATTTTCTTGAACTTTAGCTTTTGGAAAATGTTCTCAACTTGGTCGGCGCGGCTGGAAAAGACAAGCGCCTTTTTGGGCTCCAAAGCGCGCAGGATTGAGCGTAAAAGGTCTATCTTGTCGCGCCGTTCGGCAAAAAAAGCCCAATGCTCTATCTTTTCGCGCAAAACGTCTTCGAGCGGCAAAAGGATTGTCTCAAATCGCGCGTCCGGCCGCGCGGAAAAAAGGAAGCCTTCGGTTTTTTTTGTAATTGTGGCGCTGCAAGCGATTGCCTGCGTCGCCGGGCCAAAAAGCGCGGCCAAATCCGCCGTTTCTTGCGCTATTTCCTTTGACGCCAGGCGGTCGGCCTCGTCAAGGACAAAGGCGGCGGCGTTTTCTATTTTAAGCTTCTTTAAGCGGCAGAGTTCCAATAGGCGGCTGGGAGTTCCGACGACGATGGCTGGTTTTTCCTTTAAAGAGTCGATTTGCCTTTTGAGCGGAGCGCCGCCTATGAAGAGGCCGCATTTTAGGTCTGTCACGGAAGCCGCCGCCTGTTTTAGTTGGGAAGCCAGTTCGAATGTCGGGGAGACAATAACAAGGCGGACGGCCTTTGTCGGATTTGGCTCGCCTTCAATCTTTTGCAAAAGGGGCAGCAAAAAGGCGAACGTTTTTCCGCTTCCAGTGGCCGATTGGAAGACGACGTTTTTTTGGGCCGCGATTTCCGGAATGACTTTTTTTTGCACGGCAGTCGGCTCGCTTATTCCAAGCGCGGCCAGCTTTTGGCAAAGGCCTTCGTTTATTCCTAATTCATAAAATCCGCTCATGCGATTACTATAGCGCAAAGGCTCGTTTTATGGTAGTATCTAAGAATGAAATTTGGCATTGACACATTCGCCTGCGACAGCGGAAAAAGCGGCTTCGGCTCATACTTGCTGAACTTGGCCGCCAACCTTCCCGCAAAGGAAGGCGTGGAATACACGCTTTTTGGCTCTCCGCTTGACAGGTACACATATTCCGCCAACGTTCCTTTTTGCGAGGTTCACTGCGGAGACTCTATGAACGCGCAAAGATGGTGGCACAATTTTTCCGCACGCTCCTTTTACAAAAAACATGGAATCAACGCCGTCTTGTATCCGGCGGCCACGCGCCTTTTGCCGGGCGGCTTCAAGACTCCGGGCGTGGCGGTCTTGCACGACTGCCTTAGCGTGATTTTGGCAAAGTCGCGCTTTTCGCACAGAATGGCCTTGCGGGGCTTTGAGAAAGTTCAGGCTATAATAGTTCCCACGCAATACATAAAGAACGACCTTTTGCGGCTTGGCTTTGACGGAAAAAAAATTAAGGTCGTCCGCCACGGAATCGACCACAACCGCTTTTACCAGCGCCCCTTGGAAGCCAACGAAACGCTGAACGTCCGCCCCTTTGCGATAAAGAGGCCTTACATCATTTATCCTTCCAGCGTAAGCGGGGAGGGCAAAAAGCATGTGGAGCTCATAAAGGCCTTTGACATTTTTAAAAAGCGGACAGGCTCTCCGCACCGCTTGGTTTTGGCGGGCGCTGAAACGGCTTGGGGCGAAGAAGTCCACAAGACCGCGCTTTTGGCGGAACATTCGCAGGACATAATTATGACCGGATTTTTTCCGCAGGAAGGATTTCCGCTTTTGGTGGCCGGAGCCGACGCTTGCGTCTTTCCGTCAGCGCAGGAAGGGGTGGGGCTTCCGGTTGTCGAGGCGATGGCGAGCGGCGTTCCCGTGGCCGCGTCCTCCGCTGGCGCCCTGCCTGAAATTTGCGCCGGAAAGGCCGTCTTGTTTGACAGCGACAATTTGGAAGAGATGGCGGCCGCGATTGAAACTGCCGTCGGCGACAAAAAAGCCCGCCAAAAGATGATTTCGGAGGGCCTTGTCTGGAGCAAAAAATTCAACTGGGAAGAAACCGCGCGTGAAACGGTCGATGTCTTAAGCGGTTTGCTTGACGACTAAGCTTTCGGGCTTTGGGATTTTTTTGTTTTCCACAAATTCCTTTGTTATTTCGAGCTTCTTTTGTCCAGGAACGCTGGGCAATTCGTACATCAAGTCCAAAAGCATTTTTTCAACAATCGCTCGCAAGCCGCGGGCTCCCGTCTTTTGCTTTATGGCCGTGTCGGCGATGGCGCCGATCGCTTCTTCGCTAAAGGCCAGGTTGACGTCGTCAATCGCGAACGAAGCCTGGAACTGTTTTGTGATCGCGTTCTTTGGCTGGGTGAGGATGGCCACCAAGTCGTCGCGCGTCAATGCCTTGAGCGCCACGGTAATCGGCATTCGTCCAATCAATTCGGGAATCAAGCCAAAGCGCACAAGGTCGTCGGGAGTCACTTGGTTCAAGAGCTGCATGCGCTCCTCGTCGGTCATTGTGGCCACGTTTGAGCCAAAGCCCAGCGAGTGCTCGGCCGTTCTTTGCTCGATGATTTTGTCCAAGCCCACAAAGGCGCCGCCCAAGATGAACAAAATGTTGGTCGTGTCAATCTCAAGCATTTCCTGGTTGGGGTGCTTTCTTCCTCCCTGCGGCGGAACGGAAGCCTTTGTTCCTTCGATAATCTTAAGGAGCGCCTGCTGGACTCCTTCGCCCGAAACGTCTCGGGTGATCGAAGTGTTTTCGCTTTTGCGCGCGATTTTGTCAATCTCGTCAATGAAAATGATTCCGCGCTCGGCGGCGGCGATGTTGCCGTCAGCGGCGTTTATCAGCTTTAGCAAAACGTTCTCAACGTCTTCGCCGACGTAGCCTGCTTCCGTAAGCGTGGTCGCGTCCGCGATGGCAAAGGGCACCTTTAATTTTTGGGCCAGCGTTCTGGCCAGCAAGGTCTTGCCGCTGCCGGTGGGGCCAATCAAGAGTATGTTTGACTTTTCGATTTTCACGTCGTCCGCCGCCGCCTTTGTCATCAGCGACATTCGCTTGTAGTGGTTGTAAACCGCCACGCTAAGGGCCTTCTTTGCGTAGTCTTGGCCCACGACGTATTGGTCAAGGTATTCCTTGAATTCTTTTGGAGTGGGAACTTGGCTCATTTCAATTTGATCCACTCCGCCTTCCTCTTCGCTCAAAATTTTTGAGCAAAGCTCGGCGCATTCGCGGCAAATGAAAATTTCGCCAATCCTGCTGGCGGCCAACTTTCTGTCAGCGTCGGCCGGCTTTCCGCAAAAGGCGCAAAAGTTGTTGTTGGAATTCCTGAACAAGCTCATTTTCTGGCCTCCATGACTTGGTCAATCACGCCGTATTTTAGCGCGTCTTGCGCCGACATGAAGAAGTCGCGCTCCATGTCCTTGGCCACTGTCTTTTCGCTCTGTCCTGTCGCGGCGGCCAAGTATTTGATGGAAAGCTCCTTTAGCCTTACTATTTCCTTGGCTTGGACGGCGATGTCGCTTTCTTGTCCGCCAACGCCGCCGCGCGGCTGGTGGATCATGACGCGGCTTGAGGGAAGCGCGATTCGCTTTCCCTTTGTTCCGCCGGCGAGCAAAATGGCCGCCATGCTGGCCGCCTGGCCCAAGCAAATTGTCTGGATGGGGCAGCGCACGTATTGCATCGTGTCGTAAATCGCAAGGCCCGCCGTGACGGATCCGCCAGGCGAGTTGATGTACATGTTTATGTCCTTGTCAGGATTCTCGGATTCCAAGAAAAGAAGCTGGGCCACGACCAAGTCGGCTGTGGCGTCGTTGATCTCTCCGTCCACAAAGACAATTCTGTCCTTGAGCAAGCGTGAGAAAATGTCGTAAGAGCGCTCCCCATTTCCTGTTCTTTCTATTACGTAGGGAACCAAAGTGTTCATTTGTTCGTTCATATTATTTAATATAGTAAATATTCCTCAAATCGTCTAGGGTTTGCAAAAAAAAGGCGGCAAAAAGCGTTTTTTAGCCTCTTGCCGCGCCTTTTTCCTTTAATTAGGCTTAGTTCTGCTTGAACAAGTCGGCAAATTCAATCTTGTCGCCCTTGGAAACCTTGACTTCCTTGTAGATGACTTCGTAAAGCTTTTGTTCCTTCACGTCGTCGATAAGGTATTCCTTTGAGCGGGGGTCTTCGTAATGCTTCTTGACTTCCTCGACAGTTGAGTTGCTCTGGTCGGCGATTTCCTTGTACTTGGCCTCGATTTCTTCGGGAGTGACGGAAATGTTGCGCTCGCGGATAAGCTCGTCAACTATGATTCGGCTCTTGAGCATTTTTTCAGAGTCGCCTGTCCACTGCTTTAGCATCTCTTCCTTTGACTGGCCTGAGGCGGCGATGAGCTTTTCAAGCTGCTCGGGGCTTGTCTGGAACTGCTTGGCCATCATGTCCCAGCGGGCGTTGATTTCCGTGTCAAGCATGCTCTGGGGAAGGTCAAAGGGGTTCTTTTCGATAAGCTGGGTAAGAAGGTCGTTGTTCTTGATTTCGCGGACGCGGCGGTCGGCGGCGCTCTTCATGTTGATTTCAAGGTCTTTCTTGAGGTCGTCCAAAGTCTTGAACTTTTCGCTTACGTCCTGGGCCAAGTCGTCGTCAAGGGCGGGAAGCTTCTTGATTTTCACGGCCTTGAGCGTGACGCGGGCCTTCTTGTCCTTTTGGTTTGTTTCCTTTGTGTCGCCCTTTTTCATTCCGGCGACGTCGTCTGAAATGTTGTAGGCGTCCGCGTCGCCGATTGTAAAGACGTATCCGTCGCGCTTTGTTCCTGCGACTTCGGCTCCGTCCTTGTCAAGCTCAACGTAGTCAACGGTTACGATGTCGCCTTTTTGGGCGGCCTCGCCGTCGGCGCGGTCTTCGATTGTGGCGTTGCGCTCTTGGATGGCCTTAAGCTCGTTCTCAAGCTCCTTGTCGCCAACAGCCACCTGCGGCTCCTTTACGTTGATTCCGCCAAAGTTCTTTACTGAGACCTTGGGGAACACGTCGTACTTTACGGTGTAAGTGAGGTCTTTTTCCAAGTCCAAGACCGGAGCGCCTTCCAAAACAGGCTGCGCGTAGGGGAGAGGGCGATTGTCCTTTTCGGCCTCGTCCTGGAAAATTTCGTTCAAAGAGCTGTCGATGATCTCTCCAAGAGCATCGGCCTTGAGAGCCTCGCCGTACTTGCGCTCCAAGACGTTGGCGGGAACGTGTCCCTTTCTAAAGCCGGGAAGCTGAATGTCCTTGGCGATTTTGGCCAAGGCGTCCTTGTATGACTTTACGACGTCGTCCTTTCCGATTGTGACTGTAAGCTTTACCGACGATTTTTCCTGCGGAGTGAATTCCTTTTTCAACTGCATGTTGTTCCTCACTAAAAATGATTTGTAAAAAAAAAGCGGTTGGGAAACGTTTCCTAACCGCCAAATTTTAGAGCGGAAAACGGGAGTTGGACCCGCGACATCCACCTTGGCAAGGTGGCGCTCTACCACTGAGCTATTTCCGCGTATGCGAGAGGAGGGACTTGAACCCTCACGCCAAGGGCACTAGATCCTAAGTCTAGCGTGTCTGCCATTTCACCACTCTCGCAGACAGAACGCGCCTAAGGCGATTTTTAGACTATAATGAAATCGCGCGATTTTGTCAATAGTTTGAAATGGTGAAAACAAAAAAAATTGCGCTGAAAGTTGATTCGGCGCGCCTTTTTTTTTCTGAAATAGCCGCTGGCGCAAAAAAACGCCTTCCGTTTGGAAGGCGTTTTTAGTTGAGCCATGCCGGCTTCGAACCAGCGACCCACAGATTAAGAGTCTGTTGCTCTACCAGCTGAGCTAATGGCCCATAAAATAACTTGCGTCCGACAGGATTCGAACCTGCTACCACCGGATTCGAAGTCCGGGACTCTATCCAGATGAGCTACGGACGCGATACCAGGCGACAACATTTTCCTGTGGATTGGGTGCCTGGTGGGGATCGAACCCACGACAACCAGATCCACAATCTGGCGCTCTACCGCTGAACTACAGGCACCAAGTTATCGACGTGAAATTATATTATCAAATTTCGCGCGTTTTTGTCAATAGGTCGGCGCCTTTTTTTTTTGAATTTTTTTTGGAATTAGCTATTGACAATTTAATTAGACTACGCTAATTTAAAATGGCATTGGATAATAAGTTTAAGTTTATGCTTTCGAGGTTTTTATGATTCCTTTGTTGATGGCGGAAAAGGGCAAAGATCAAATAGTGAAAAAAATCGGCGGAAACGAAAGCGTCAGGCGGCATTTGGCCGACCTTGGCTTTTGCGCCGGCGGAACGATCAGCGTGGTCAGCGAGATTGGCGGCAACTTGATTGTTAAGGTCAAGGAAAGCCGCGTGGCTATTGACGAGTCGCTCGCAAAAAAAATCATGGTTTGAATTATGGAGGAAATAAATGGCAAAAACATTGCGCGACGCTAAAGTTGGCGAAACCGTGCGGGTTTTAAAACTGAACGGCGAGGGAGCGGTCAAGCGCCGCATCATGGACATGGGCGTTACAAAAGACGTCGAAATTTTTGTGCGAAAGGTCGCTCCGCTGGGCGATCCTGTTGAAGTTACTGTAAGAGGCTACGAGCTTTCACTTAGGAAGGCCGACGCTCAAATAATCGAGGTGGAATGATGAAGGAACAAATTCGCATTGCTCTGGCCGGAAACCCCAACTCCGGAAAGACAACTCTTTTTAACGCGCTTACAGGAGCGAACCAATTTGTTGGAAACTGGCCTGGAGTCACAGTTGAAAAAAAAGAAGGCAAGCTAAAAAAAATCGAAGGAGCCATTGTGACGGACCTTCCCGGCATATACTCTCTTTCTCCCTACACGCTTGAGGAGGTTGTCGCCCGCAACTATCTTTGCGACGAAAAGCCCGACGCCATCTTGAACGTCGTTGACGCGACCAACTTGGAAAGAAACCTCTATCTTACGACCCAGCTTGTTGAGCTAGGAATCCCTGTCGTAGTGGCCTTGAACATGATGGACGTTGTTTTGAAGAACGGCGACAAAATTGACGAGGAAGAGCTTTCGCGCCAATTGGGCTGCAAGGTCGTGAAAATTTCAGCGTTGAAGGGAACTGGCGTTTTTGAGGCCGCCCAAGAGGCTGTCAAGGCCGCGAGCGGGGCGAGGACCGTTCCCCAGCATAAATTTGCAGGCCCCGTGGAGCACGCCATAGCCCACATAGAGGAAGCCGCCCTTCACGAAATGCCTGAAGAAAAGCAGCGCTGGTTCGCGATAAAAATTTTCGAGCGCGACGAAAAGATTATCGAAGCGCTCAAAGTTTCTCCCGCTGTTTTGGAGCACATTGAAAGCGACATTAAGGCCGCCGAAAAGGAGCTTGACGACGACGCCGAAAGCATAATCACAAACGAGCGCTACATCTACATCGCCGAAATCGTAAGGTCTTGCTGCAAGAGAAGCGCGGGCAAAAAGCTTTCGGCTTCCGACAAGATTGACCGCGTCGTCACCAACCGCTGGCTTGGACTTCCGATTTTCGCGGCGGTAATGTTCATCGTCTACTATGTTTCCATGGTGACAATTGGAGCGGCCGCCACGGATTGGGCCAACGACGGCTTGTTCGGCGACGGATACCATTTGTTCGGAATCGGAACCGCCGCCTACGAAGAGGCCGCGGAAGAATTTGGCGACAGCGCCGCGATTTTGGAAGCTGTTGAAAACGGCGAATCATCATACGTGGTGGTTGACGACGAAACGATGGAAGTTTCCGAGCCGATTGCGATTGAGCAAGACATGGTCGCCCAAGCCCAAGAAATGGTTGAAAAATACGGCGAGGAAGGGCCGGATCCAAGCGCTTACGGCGTGTGGGTTCCCGGCGTTCCCGCGTTGATTGAGTCGGGCCTTGACGCGATAGAATGCGCTCCTTGGCTCAAGGGCTTGATTCTTGACGGAATCGTGGCCGGCGTCGGCGCCGTCTTGGGCTTTGTTCCGCAAATGCTTGTGCTCTTCATCTTCTTGGCCTTCCTCGAAGCGTGCGGCTACATGGCCAGAATCGCCTTCATCATGGACAGAATTTTCAGGCGCTTTGGCCTTTCAGGAAAGTCTTTCATTCCGATGTTGGTCGGAACAGGTTGCGGCGTTCCGGGAATCATGGCTTGCCGCACGATAGAAAGCGAGCGCGACCGCCGCATGACGATTATGACCACGACTTTCATTCCTTGCGGCGCCAAGGTTCCTTTCATCGCCTTGGTTTCCGGCGCCATTTTCGGCGGAAGCGCGTGGATTGCGACTGGTTCTTACTTTATCGGACTTGCCGCGATCATTTGTTCCGGAATCATCTTGAAAAAGACAAAGCCCTTTATGGGCGACGCGGCGCCGTTTGTAATGGAGCTTCCCGCGTACCACTGGCCCACGCTTTTGAACGTCCTTCGCTCAATGTGGGAGCGCGGCTGGTCGTTCATCAAAAAGGCCGGAACGATAATTTTGCTTTCCACAATTGTGGTTTGGTTCCTTTCGTTCTTTGGATGGGCGGACGGTTCCTTTGGAATGTTGGAAGAGGACCAAATGGACGCGAGCGTTCTTGCCAAGCTTGGCGGCGCGATAGCCTGGCTGTTCGCTCCGGTAGGCTGGGGCAACTGGCAGGCGGCCGTCGCTTCCATCACCGGCCTTGTGGCAAAGGAGAACATTGTAGGAACGATGGGCATCCTTTACGGCGGGGAGTCTACATGGGCCAACATGGCCGCCGCTTTCACTCATCCGGCCGGACTTTCGTTCTTGATCTTCAACTTGCTTTGCGCGCCCTGCTTTGCCGCGATTGGCGCCATCAAGCGCGAGATGAACAGCTCAAAATGGACATGGGCGGCGATTGGCTGGCAGTGCGCTCTTGCATACGCGACGGCTTTTGCTGTATACCAAATAGGAAGCTTTGTCACAGGCGGCGGCAACGTGATTGGATTCGCGCTCGCGCTTGTTGAGATTGCCTGCTTTGCATGGCTCTTGTTCAGAAAGGCAAAGTGATTTTTTAGGAGGCGTTGTTTTTTATGGTTGGAACAATTTGCGTGGCCGCGCTTTTGGCGGCGGCAGTCTGCGCGATAATAGTCAGCATGGTTCGGAAAAAGATTTCGGGCAAGTCGCTTTGTTCCTGCTCGGAAGGCTGCGCTTCCTGCTCTTGCTGCAAAAAAAAGTAAAAATCTAGGCTTTTGCCCTTTGCGAAAGGCGGCCGGGCTGGCGTTTTTTTCCAAGAAAACGGAAAAATTCGCTTGTCCGGCCGTTTTTTTTTCCCTAAACTTTATTTTTCAAATTCCGAAAATCAAAAAGAATAGGCGCGTTTTTGTCCGCCACGGAGGTTTTTATGGCTAAAAAAGTTTCAGTAATGGACATTTTGGAAAAGGAAAACGAGACTCTGGACTGCTTGTTGGATTGCCAGTCCAACGTCCATATCGCGGTGAAGACCCGCAACTGGATTGGCCTTGAGGAATATCTTGAAAAAATTCGCGTCCTTTCGCTTGAATTTTCAGCCTTGGAAGAGGAGAGGGAAGCGGCTTGCGCAACGGGACAGGAAATCAGCGTCGAGGAAAAGGCCTTGATGCTTAAGCTGCACTCAAAGCTTTTGAGGTCAAAGATTGAGAACCAGATTTTGAACAAGTACATTGAAACAAGCCGCAACTTTGTGCAGGGCATTTTGGACAACGCGGTTCCGCAGCGAAGGAACGTCTTGTATTCCCGCAGCGGAAAAATCATCAAGCGCGAGCCCGAAAGCGTTGTCTTGAATCGAATATTCTAACGGCAAGAAAATTAGGGGGCAAGGAATATGTCAACATTCGCAGGAATAGAAATCGGAAAGCGCAGCCTTAACGCGCACCAAACTTCAATCACTACGGCGGGCCACAACATCACCAACGCCAACACGGAAGGCTACTCGCGCCAGCGCGTCCAGCTGAAGTCCTTTGACCCCATTTACAGGCCCGACCTTAGCCGCGCCGAAGTTCCCGGACAAATCGGACAGGGCATGGAAGCGGAGTCGATCACCCGCGTGCGCGACGAAATGCTTGACCAGCGCATCGTCGCCCAAAGCAACGAGGAGTCCTACTGGGACACAAGAAGCAAGTACTACACGATGTTGGAGCAAGTTTACAACGAGCCCGACGACGTTTCTGTCCGCACTACGATGGACAAGTTTTGGGAGTCTTGGCAGGAACTTAGCCTAAACCCCGAAAGCCAGGCCCACCGCGAGGCCGTCGTTTCCCGCGGCCAGTCGCTCGTAAACTCAATCCAAAACCGCGACAAGGCCTTAACCGGAATCGGAAACCTTTTGAACAGCGACATCGAGTCCAACGTGGAGCAGCTTAACGACATAGCGAACCAAATCGCCTCGCTTTCTACAGAAATCGTCCGCTCAAAGGCGATGGGCGACAATCCCAACGACTTGCTTGACAGGCGCGACGCGCTTGTCGAAAAGCTTTCTAAAATCGCCAACATCACAAGCGACCAGCGCGACTCGGACGAGTTTATGGTCCACATCGACGGCCACATTTTGGTCCAGGGCGGAATCGCCAGAAACTTTGACGTTGAGTCTGTCGTTGACAACAACGGATATTCGCGCGTCGTATGGGCCGACACAAGGAACGAGGCCGTGGTCAAGGGCGGCTCTTTGGGCGCCTTGATAGAGCTTCGCGACGTTGACGTTAGGAACGAAATCCAGTCGTTGAACACGATGACGATGAACTTTAGCGACTTGGTCAACGACGTTCACAGAAACTCGGTGGGCGCCAACAAGACGACCGGCCTTGACTTTTTTACAAGCCGCCCCTTTGTGGAAAACACCAACGGAAACTACGACTCCGACGGCGACGGCGTTGAGGACAAGACTTACGCCTTCCGCTTTACGGGAACCAACGCGCTCGACGCGCAGGAGCAAATCGGAATCGAAGGCGTGATGACCCTCGCCGGCCACAGCGGAAACATCCAAGTGGCCTACCATCCGACCGACCGCGTGGAAGACGTGGTAAACCGCATAAACGACTCCAACGGAGAGGTCAAGGCCTACCTTGACAGAAACAACAACTTGGTCCTTAAGGCCACGACAAGCCAGGCGATAGAAAACCCGGACTTTGTCATCCGCCACGTAGAAGACTCGGGCCACTTTTTGGCCGGCTACGCTGGAATCCTTGCCGGAAGCGGCGCGGAAAACGCCTACGACTGGAACGCGGCAAACGCCGTCAACGCTCTTAAGGGCGCCGACGGAAACGGAAGCCGCGCGCAGTTCGCAGTGGCTCCCTACACAAATCCGTCAACTTACATCGAAATCAACGCGGAAATTAGGAACGACGTCATGAGCGTGGCTTCCGCCTTTCCGGCCCGCGACGGCCGCGCGATGAGCGGTGACGGAAACGCCGCCGCCGAAATCGCTTCCATCCGCAACACAAAGGTCATGATCGGCCGCGAGCGGACTCTTGACGACTACTTTGCCGACAGCGTGACCAACGTGGGCCTTATGGGCGAGCAGGCCGAGACAAATCTTATGAGCCAGCGCGCGATTATGGACGACCTTCGCGGCCTGCGCGACTCCATCAGCGGAGTCAACATCGACGAGGAGCTTGCCGACATAATGAAGTTCCAGCACGGCTACAACGCCGCGGCCAAGTTCGTTACGGTAATCGACGAGATGATAGACACGGTGATTAATAGGTTAGGTGTTTAAGGAGTAGCGGCATAGCGGCAAGATAAGCGGCGGCAAGCCTAAAAATGAAGGATTGCCGCATAAGCCGCAACAAACGCGCTTGCGACCAAGCTCGCGCGTTCAGCGGTAATGAAGGAGGCGATGATATGAGAAGAATCAGTTCAGGAATGAATGACACAGACGTTCAGTCCAGGTTGAGAATACAGGAATACAAGCTTAACAAGGCCAACAACCAGTTGGGAAGCCAGAGGCGCATCCAGGAATTGCGCGACGACCCGATAGCCGCCGGCCACTTGGTCCGCTACCAGTCTTTCGCCGGCCGCGTAAAGCAGTTTGAGGAAAACGCGCAGACGCTCACCGAACGCTTTACCGTTCGCGAAGGCTACATGAACGACTCCTTGCAAATCATGCAGCGCGTGCGCGAGCTTGCAGTCCAGGGCGCGCACGGAACTTACACCAAGGACGATTTGCAAAACATGGCCGGCGAGGTTGACCAGCTTTTGCGCCAGATGATTCAAAACGCCAACGCCGTGGACCAGGATGGAAACGCGCTTTTTGCCGGAACCAACACAAAGGTCACGGCCTTTGAAGTCGAGATGGGAAACGTTGAAGGCTCGGGCGTTCCGATGATTCAGGAAGTGATTTACAACGGAAACGTGGCCTCCAACAACGTCGAGGTTGATGAAGGCCAGTATTTGGAAGTCAACAATTCCGGAAACAGGACTTTCTGGGCCGACAAGCAGACTTTGACAAGCGGCCGCGACACGACAAACTGGGTGGCGCAAAACGACTCGCTCATTTCCGTTGACGGAAAGGAAATCCAAGTTTCCGCAGGCGACAACATCTATGCCGTAATCGCTAAAATCAACAATTCCGACGCGGCTGTAAAGGCCAGCCTTGACCCGATAACCCGCGGCCTCCACTTGCAGACAACCGACGCCCGCCAGCTTTGGCTTAAGGACGAGGAGGGAAGCGTCCTTACCGATCTTGGCGTGATAAGCGGAACCGAGCAGCGGCCGCCCTACAACTACGCCACGGGAACCCGCGTTTCCGGTGGAAGCGTTTTTGACAGCGTGATCGCTTTGCGAAACGCGATGCTAAAGGGCGACCAAGATGCGATCGGAAGCCGCGTTTTGGGAAGCCTTGACGCGGGCCTTGGAAACCTTGTGACCCGCATCGCCGAGAACGGTTCCAGCTACGAACGGGCCTCTCTCAACGTGACCCGAAATTCCCAAACCGCGCTCAACGTGACGCAGATGATAGCGACGGAAGGCGACCTTGACTTCACCAAGGCCGTCACCGACATGAAGATGATGGACTACGTTCACCAAGCCTCGCTCAGCGTGGCCGGAAAAATGTACTCAAGCAGCCTTTTGAATTACATGAGATAATTTAGGAGTTTTTTAACATGGATGTCAAAACTAAAATCGGAACGACAGTTCAAGTCCAGGACAAGGACCTTTTGGAAATTCCCGAAGGCCTTTTTGGATTTGAGGAATACAAGAATTACGCGATATTTGAAAGCGACTTTCCGCCCTTTATGTGGATGCAGTCATTGGACGAGGCAAGCCTGGCCTTTTTGATTGTAGACCCCTTCTTGATAGCCGACGACTACGAGCTTGACGTTGACGACAAGTCGCTTGCCAAAATTGGAATCACCAATCCCGCAGATGTTTGCGTGATGGCTGTAGTCACAATTCCTGCCGGCGGAACGCCTGTCACCGCCAACTTGCAAGGCCCGCTCGTCATAAACAGGACCAACAACAAGTGCATGCAAGTCATCTTGGGAAGCTCCAAGTGGACCACAAAGCATGACATAATGAAGGCGCTCAAGGCAAAAGACGCGCGGGGAGACGCCTGATGCTGATTCTTTCAAGAAAAACCGACGAAAAAATAAAAATCGGCGAAGACATCACCCTTACTATAATCGAAATTCGCGGAGACCAAGTCAAGATCGGCGTGGAGGCTCCCAAAAACGTCAAGGTTTTTAGGCAGGAAGTTTTCAACGCGATTAAGAACGAAAACAAGTCCGCGGCCGAAATCCCCAACGTTTCGGGCATCGACGCGATTACCAGGCTGCTTAAGCATTGACTCGTTGCTTTTGCCGTGCGATTAAAATTATCGCGTTGTAATAGCAACGGTCAAGGCCCGCTTCGCTTAAAGCCTTGACTCGTTGCTTTTGCCGTGCGATTAAAATTATCGCACGGCAATAATTTTTTGTTATAATTGCAAGAAAAATTTAAAAGTTGCTACGAAAACGCGCGATCGTGTCTATCTTATAGGCGTGAATGTTTTTGAAAGCAAAGGCGCGTTTTCAAAATTTATTGAATTCCTCCTTACAGCGGCGTTCGGGGTTGAGCGCTGCGTCCGATGCGGTTTGTCTTTCTCCATAACTCCTTTATGCGAAAACTGCGCTCTTGAGCTTCAAAAATATGTCCCGCTTAAATCTCCCTTGCGCTGCAAAAAGTGCGGAAAGCTTCTTTTGTCCGAAAGCGGCCTTTGCATGGAATGTCGCGAGCGCGAAGGAGAAAGCAGTTTGGACGCGCTTTTTCCTCTCCACAGCTACCGGCAGTGGAAGAAGGAATTGGCGTTCGCTTGGAAGTCGGAAGGACAGAGGAGGCTTTCTCCTCTGTTCGCCCGCCTTCTTTTTATGGCCGTCAAGGAACTGGGCTTGGAAAAGACGCCGATTGTTCCGGTGCCGCCGCGCCCGGGAAAGATAAAGGAAAAGGGCTGGGACCAAGTTGACGAATTGTCCAAAATTTTGCGCAAAAAACACGGCCTTCTTGTCAGGGACGACATTTTGTTGCGAAAAAGCTCCGGGCAGCAAAAAAAATTGTCGCGGGACGAGCGCTTGGGCGCGGCGGGGGCTGTTTACGATTTGCGGCCTGAATTTAGGAATTTGGAGCGCTTTCAAGACATTCCAACGGAGGCGGTCTTGCTGGACGACATCGTGACAACCGGCGCCACGATGGAAAAATGCGCCTGGCTTTTAAAGTCGGCCGGAGTTCAAAAGGTTTACGGCTTGGCGCTTTTCCGCGTTGGCTAGCGGCGAGATTAAGAGAAAGCAAGCCCATAACGGAGATGACGCCGCATAAGTCGCGACGCTCCGCTTGCGTATTGTTCGACGACCGTTGTCCAACTGGGAGCGGTTTTGCCGCGTCCTTAGGACGCTGCATACGCACGTTTTTTATCTTGCATTTTTTACGAAAGCGCTTTATAATAGAAGAACGCAATTGGAGGATTTATGGCTGGCGAAGACATACAGTATCAGCTTGTTACATTTCAGCTTGGCGAAGAATTATACGGCGTAAATATTATGGACGTTAAGGAAATTGTAAAGACGCAGCCTGTGCGGCCTTTGCCCAACGCTCCCTATTACGTCGAAGGAATCTTCAACCTGCGAAAGGAAATCATTCCTGTAATAAGCTTGCATAAACGATTCCGCCTCAAGAAGGCTGTCATGGAAGACGGCGAGGACGAGGGCGGATTTGTCATCTTGAACATTGACGGAAACCGCATCGGAATCATCATCGACCGCGTGGCTCGCGTGGTTCCAGTTGCCGGAAAAGACATCAAGGCTCCGCCGCAGATGTTCAGCGGAATCGGAAGCGAATACATTCAGGGCGTAATCCAAAAGGATCCCGATTCTCCTTACTTGGTAATGCTCGACATTCGCCGCCTTTTCAACGCAAAAGAATTGCAAAAAATTATTGAAGTAAAACAATGATCCAAACATTCAGCTCAACCATTCGCCGAAAGGAAATGGACGCGGTCTTGACTTGCATGGTGGACGAAAAAATCGGCCCCGGCGAGTTGAACGCGCGTCTCATTCAGACTGCGAAAGAATTTTTTTCATGCGCCGGCGCCGTCGCCTTGCGCACCCCAAGTTCCGCCCTTAAATACGCCGTCAAGGCCTTGTCCTTGGAGGCGGGCAGCGGCGTGATGCTAAGCGCCTTGGCTCCCCTCTGGCAATACGCCGTTGTGGAGGATTTGGGCTATAAGCCGATCGTCTTGGACGTTATGGCTGAGAACGCCCAGGTTTCGGCGGAAGCGGTTTCGGAAGGAATCCAAAAAGGCGGCCGCGCCCTTGTCTTGCGCGAAAGCTTGGGAATCCTTCCTGACTTTGAAAGCATCTTAGCCTTGGGCATTCCTGTGATTGAGGACGTAAGCCAAAGCGCCGGCGGAATTGTTCCCGACGCTGGACAGCCTGCGGCCGGCCAAGAAGCCAAGCCCGCGCCCGCCGGCGAAAGCGCCGAAGGCGGCTCGTCTCCCGACGCCAAGGCCGAAGTGAAAGGCAAAAAGGCCGGCTCATTTGGCATTTATTCGATTTGCTCTCTTGAGGAGCGCGACGTGATAACCGCCGGCGGAGGAGCCTTGCTTATGGCCGCCGGCCGCCGGGATTGGCCTGTGCTAAAGTCTTTGGCGGAAAACATTCTTGACATAGAGATGCTTCCCGACATCAACGCGGCGCTCGCCACAGTTCAGATAAAGGAATTTGCAAGAAACGAGGCCCGTAGAAAAGAGCTTTACGCGCTTTACAACCGTTCGATAATGGCGGGCAAGAACAAGGGCTTTGTCCGCGACGTTGACTTGAATTCAACGATTTGGTCTTTCCCGCTTTCGCTCAATTCCGGCTTCAAGGACGTAAAGGCTTACGCGCAAAAAAAAGAGATAGAAGTCCGCCTGGCATTTGAAGATTCCATCATCGCGGCAAAGGCGGAAGAACTTGGCGCGGAATGCAAGAACGCCAAGGCGCTTTCCCTTAGGGCGGCGGCTTTCCCCTTGTATCCGCGTTTGAACAGAAGCCAAGTGGAGAAAATTTCAAAGGTCTTGGTGACTCTTCCGTAATGAAAAAGTGCCTTATTGTCGTAAACACAGATAAAGCGCCGTCCGAGATGCTCGGAATCGAAGTCGCGAATTTTCTTAAGGAACGCGGCGTGTCTTACGATTTTTTGGACTTTAACGGCGCCGGTCAAGAATGTGACT
>ONET01000023.1:0-6026 GCA_900316905.1 uncultured Treponema sp. | reverse complement strand
CCTTGGCGGCGACGGAACTGTTTTGTTCGCGGCGCGCGGGGCGGCCAAGCCTGGAGTTCCTGTGTTTCCGGTGAACCTTGGCGAGTTTGGCTTTATCGCCGGCGTGCAGCCTTCTGAATGGCAGGAGGCGCTTGGCCGCTTTTTGGCTGGCGAGATGAAAACTGTCCGCCGAACGATGCTTTGCGCCGAAGTCTTTAGGGACAATGGCTTGGCCGCGCGTTACGAGGCCTTGAACGACATTGTCATCAGCGCCAAGAGCGCGGCTCAAACTATTTCGATGGACATAAGCGTCAACGGAACGCCGCTCGGGCATTTTAAGGCCGACGGCGCGATTGTATCAAGCCCCACCGGCAGCACCGCCTATTCGGCCAGCGCCGGCGGCCCGATTGTCGGCCCCGACTTGGACGCGCTTGTATTGACGCCGCTCAATTCCTTTTCGCTCAGCGCGCGGCCGATTGTTTTTTCTACAAAGGCCGTATTGAGCGCGAAAATTGTTCCATCCAGAAACCGAGACGCGATTCTTACCGTTGACGGACAAAAGCCTGTTGACTTAAAGGACAACGATGAAATTCATATAAAGAAATCGGAGCATGACGCGATTTTGGCAGGAACTTCCGTGGAAAAATTTTATAACGCGCTCCGAAACAAGTTGAATTGGTCCGGCGGACCAAACGGAGGCTCTAATGCTTGAATCATTGAAAATAAAGGACTTCGCGCTGATAGACTCTTCTTCGGTGGAATTTTCCAAGGGCTTCACTGTCCTTTCGGGCGAGACCGGCGCGGGAAAGTCAATACTTATCGGCGCTCTTTCGTTTTTGCTGGGCGGAAAGGCCGGCGCGGAATCAATTCGCGCGGGCTGCCAGGAAGCCAGCGTTTCGGGCGTGTTTTCAATTCCGGCCAAGACGGCCGCCGACCGAGACCTTTCGATGGAAACGGAGGAAGAGCCGCTAAGCGCCCGCGAATGGCTTAGCCAGCGCGGAATAGAGGACGAAGACGGCCAAATAATTTTGCGCCGGGTCATTCGCGCCGGCGGAAAAAGCGGCGCCTGGATTCAAGGAACGCCCGTGCCGCGCGCGGATTTGGCTCGCTTTGCCGAGTTTTTGATTGACATTCACGGCCAGCACGAGCACCAGTCGCTTATGCGCGTTGCCGAACACAGGAAATTTTTGGACAGCTATTGCGGCATTGTCGATGAAGTGGCCTCCTTTACAAAACTTTACGCCGCGCTTGTAGAAAAGCGCGCGGCCTTGGATTTTTTGTCGCAAAGCGGGGCGGAGCGGGAGCGCCGCGTTGATTGGCTTAAATTTTCAATCGAAGAAATTGAGGCCGCGAAGCTTAAGCCGGGCGAGGACGAGGAGCTGGCCGCAGAAGAAGCCAAACTTTCAAGCTTTGAAAAGCTTTATTCTGAAATACAAGGCGTGAACGCGCTTTTTTCCAGCGAAGACGGCGGAATCGAGCCGTTGATGAAGCAAGCCCGCGCTGCCAGCGAGCGCGCGGCCGGCCTTGACAAGGCGCTTTCGGAATTGGACGGGCGGGTTCAAAACATTTACTACGAAATTTCTGACCTTAGCCAAAGCTTTAGGTCTTACCAAAATTCTTTGGTCTTTGACCCCGCGCGCTTGGAGGAAGTCCAAAGCCGCCTTGACACAATCTATAAACTTAAGAAAAAATACGCGCCCAGCGCCTCTTCCGGCTTGCAGGCTGTCTTTGAATATTTGGCTTCTTCCAAGGCCGAGTTGGAGCGCTTGGAGTCTTCTTCCGTAAACAAGGCCGGGCTTGAAAAAGAAATAGCCGACTTGGAGCGGAAGGTTTACGAGGCCGCGAAGGCTATTTCTGCCAAGCGGCAGGCAGGAGCGGCTAAAATGTCCGGGCAAGTCGAGTCTGTTTTGCAAAAGCTTGGAATGGCCGGAACAAAATTTAGCGTCGGCATAAAGCAAAAGGAAGGCGACGCGGCGCTCCAAAAGTGCGGCCCCTACGGCATGGACGACATAGAATTTTTAATCAGCGCCAACCCCGGCTCTCCGACGGCAAGCCTTTCCAAAATCGCGTCGGGCGGCGAATTGAGCCGCGTGATGCTGGCCTTGAAGACAATTTTTGCCCAAAGCGACAAGGTTCCGACCCTTATTTTTGACGAAATTGACACCGGAATTGGCGGCGAGGTAGCCGTGGCGGTGGGCGAGCACATGAAAAATTTGGCCAAAAATCGTCAAATTTTATGCATAACTCATCTAGCGAGCATCGCAGTTTTTGCCGATAATCAAATAAGGATAAAAAAGTCTGTCGAAGGCGGCATTATGAAAACCCGCGCGGCTCCTGTTTTGGGAGAAGAGCGCGTGGTGGAAATAGCCCGCATGCTTTCTGGCGACCAACAAAGCGAGGAGTCGCTTGAGCACGCCAGATCCATGCTGAACAAACATTCAGCGTCGCAGGCTTGAGCTATAAGGCTTAACGGGAGTAAAAAAGTGGCGAAAATTACAAACGAAGACCGCGAGCTTTTTAAGAAAGAGTCCAAGCAGTACGAGGACTTGATTAAGGCGGAGCTCGACAAAGAAAAGGAAATGCTCACCACAATGAAGGGCGACGCTGTAGGCGTTGAATACAAGAAGTTGATTCTTGCCGAGCAAATGATTTACATCGCCACGCTTTACAACGCCATAAACACCGCTTCAGTGAAAATTCTTGAAGTCAAAAACAACGACGCGCTTAACGAAGGAAGAAAAATACTTTACAAGGCCCTCATTTACCTTGAGGAAGTTGTCACCAACATAGTGAACGTCGCTCCGTCTGAGGTTTCCGACAAAATGGAAGCCATAGCCAACACTCCGCTTGAAAAGCGCTACTTTTTGGTCAGGAAATTGGGCTTGGCCATCCAAATGATAATCGACGCCTTTGGCGACAACTCCAAGTGGAAGTGGTCCTTTGTCGAGCTTGAAGGCCGCTTTGCCGTCGTTGCGAAGAACTTGTATGACTTTAAAAATTACGTCAAGGCTTACTTTGATCCGGGCGACGCCGACAACGAAAATTCAATCCTTTACATGCGCCTTATAAAGACTTTGCTTGACAAGTCGGCCAACGCCTACCGCGACAAGTACGAGCTTTCAAGCCGCCGCTTGGACGACATGAAGAACGCCATAAACTTTTTGCTTGCCCGCCGCCGGGTAAGCGTCGCCCTTAGCGAAAGCGAAGACGCGGAAGAGTTGAAGAAAAAGGCTCAAACCTGGAAAGAAAAGATGGACGCGGACCAAAAGGCGGGTAAAAGCAATTAAAAAAAATAGCGGCGATAGCCGCTATTTTTTTTAATTACGAGTTTCGCTTTTCAATCAAAAGCACGAGCGACAGGCAGCGTCTGAAAGACGCGGTGAAACCGCTCGAACAAACGATTTTAGTTTTTCAATCAAAAACACGAGCGGAGAACGTGTGTCGGGCAGCCTTCGACGCATTTTCCGCATCCGCCGCACTTTTCATAGTCGACGACGGGAATGCCGTTCACAAGCTTTATCGCGCCCGGCTCGCAAAGCTTTTCGCACTTTCCGCACTTGATGCAGCCGTTCTTGCAGTTTTTCAAAATTGAAGGCTTGTTGTCGCTGCGGTTTTGGCAAAGGGCGATGGGGCCTTTTGTGTCAACCGGATAAAGCGCGATAAGTTTTTTGGGGCAAGCCTTTACGCAAGCGCCGCAGCCCGTGCAGTTTTCAAGGTCGATTTTGGGAAGGCCGTCGTCGCCGATGACGATTCCGCCAAAATCGCAAGCGGCCGCGCAGTCGCCAAAGCCCGCGCAGCCAAAGGAGCAAAGCTTTGTTCCGTTAATCGCTTGGACGGCGGCGGCGCAAGTTTGGATTCCCTTGTATTCGCCGCGGCTCTTTGCGCAGTCTTTTGTTCCCCGGCACATAAGGACGGCGGCCTTTTTTTGCGCCGTTACGGTCACGCCCAAAACCTTGGAAAGCTTTTCGGCCACTTCCGCGCCGCCGGCCGTGCAAAGGTTGGGAGCCACTTTTCCTTCGGCGACGGCTTTTGCGTAACCGTCGCAGCCTGGAAAGCCGCAGCCGCCGCAGTTGGCGCCCGGCAATTGCTCGCGCACGTCAACTTCCTTTTGGTTCACCGGAACCGCGAATATTTTTTTAAAGAGTCCCAGCAATAGTCCCAGCAAAAAGGCCGTCGCGAACGAAACTCCGATTGTAATTAAAATTGTGTTCATAAAAAATTTCCTCAAACAGTACCGCTGTCCGCGCGAGTTTGGTTACGAGCGCGGATGTTGCGGCTCACGCGGCAATCCAGCAATTTTGGTTTTGCCGCAGTTTATTTTTGCCGCTATCCCTTATATTAGGCCCTTAAAGCCCATGAACGAAAGCGCCAAAAGCGATGTCGCCAAAAAGAGGCCCGCGTTTCCTTTTAGGAATGCCGGCATTTTTGAAGTCCTTAGGCGCTCGCGGATTCCAGCCATAATAACCATAGAAAGCAAAAAGCCGCCCGCGCTTCCAAGCGCGTAGACGATTGACTGGACGTAGCTGTAGTTTTTGCTTATGCAGTTCAATGTGATGGCCAGCACCGCGCAGTTTGTGGTGATCAAGGCAAGGTAAACGCCCATCGCGCTGTACAAGGCCGGAGACGATTTTTTAAGGTAGAACTCAACCAATTGAACGAGCGATGCGATTACAAGAATGAAAATCAAGGTCTGCAAAAACTGCAATTTAAGCGGAACCAAGACGCAATAGTAAATGGGGTAGGTGGCCGCCGTGGCAAGCAAAATTACAAAAGAAGTCGCGATTCCCATTCCAGCGGACTTTCCCGTGTCGCTCGTCATTCCCATAAAGGGGCAGAGCGCCAGGTATTGGACCAAGATCACGTTGTCAACGAGCATGGCCTTTAAGAATATTTTAAGAAGTTCGTTCATTTTTCCGCTCCTGTCGCGCCGTCGTTTTTGGCGCTTTCCTTTTCAGCGTTCACTTTGGCCGCCGGCTTTTTCTTCTTCATCTCTGAAAGTCCAAGCGTAAGCGCGATCATGATTCCAAAGACAAAGAAGCCGCCGCTCGCTCCGCTAAAAAAGCCGATCGCGTTTTCTTCGGCAAAAACCTCAACGCCAAAAATCTTTCCGCTTCCCAAAAGCTCGCGGACAAATGAGATGGCCACCAAAACCCAAGTGTAGCCGATTCCCATTCCCAACGCGTCCAAAATCGAATGGCCCACGCTGTTCTTTGACGAGAAGGCTTCGACGCGGCCCATGATGATGCAGTTTACTACAATCAACGGGATAAAGACGCCCAGCGAATCGCTCAAGGCCGGAAGATAGGCTTGCAGCAAAAGCTGGACAATCGTCGTGAAGGCCGCGATTACGATGATGAAAATCGGCAACCTTATCGCCGACGGAATAAGCTTCCTAAAAAGGCTTATGATGATTTCGCTCATCAAAAGAACGAACGTCATGCTTAGTCCCATTCCGATTCCGTTAAAGACGCTTGTTGTTACGGCAAGCGACGAGCAAAGTCCGATTGAAAGAACCAAAAGCGGGTTTTCTTTTACGATGCCGTTTGTGAAAATTTTAAATGGGCTCATTTGTTTCCTCCCGCAAGATAGTTTTTGACGGCGGCCGCCGCGTTTGAAACCAAGGCTCCCATCGTGTTGGAAGTGATTGTCGCGCCGCTAATCGCCTCAAAATCGCTTCCCAATGAAAGCGGCTTTGAAGCGTCCACTCCGGCAAACTGGCCGTAGAAGGTCGTCCCCTTGGAGTTCTTGTAATTGGGGTCGGCGGCCTTTTGTCCAAAGCCAGGCGAGTCGGACGTTTTTAGAATGTGGACGCCGGCGATTTTTAGGCTGTTGTCAAAGCCCGCTATCAAGGTTGTCATGTCGTAAGTGGGGCCGGTGGCCTTGACAGCGTAGCCGGCTGTTTCTCCGTCTTTTTTTACCGCGTAGAAGGATTCGATTGTAGCGCTTGAGCTTTGCTTTTCAAAGGCTTCGATTTTTTCAAAGCCGTCCGCGTCGGGGAAAATCATTTTGAGCGCCTGGCTTTCTTTTTCAAGCGCGAGGCGTTCGAT
>ONET01000042.1 GCA_900316905.1 uncultured Treponema sp. | reverse complement strand
CTTGCGGGCGGAGGGCCGGAGGAAGGAGATTCCGGGTGGGAATCTTCCGGGCCGCGCCCGGCTGGAGCGGCGCGGAGCGGCCCGCGCTAGGGCGCGGGCTGACCGCCAGGGAACCGCGCAAGGCGGGTGGTCCGTCCGCGCCGGCGCCGAAAGGAACACGAGCGGACGGCCGCCTTTCGCTTCGCGCCAAATAAAAAAAAGCCCACTTGGAAAAAAAATCTCAAGTCGATATAATCCCATTTTATTGAGGAGAAGCGTTATGAAAAAGTTTTTTGTTTTTGCCGTTTTTATTTTTGTCGCGGGCCTTTCTGTTTTTGCGAACGATCCGGCGGAAGGCCATTGGGTGAGCTACGACGAAAAAAGCGGAAAGGTTACGGCCGCCTGGAATTTTTATGTGAACGCAAAGGGCGAGATGGAGGCGACGATAGTTTATTCTCCGGACTGCGACGACAGCGCCGTGGCCGCAAGCTGCAAGAACTTGAAGGGCGTGAAGAACTTTCCCAAGGCGGGCGACTTGTCCGCGATGAAAATTTTGCATGAGACTCCGTGGATTTTTGGATTGAAAAAAACCGCGCCCGGACTTTGGGACAACGGCAACATCATCGATTGCGGCGAGGGAAAAATCTACAATTGCAAAATCACTTTCTGTCCGGCGGACGGAAAAAAATTCAAGGCGGACACGCTCGTGATGCGCGGTTCCATAGGCCCGCTTGGCCGGAACCAGTTTTGGCTTCGCCCTGACGAGCGCATAATGGAAGAAATCAAAAAAAACGCGCGCTAGTTTTTGCGCGTCGCGGAAACAGGAATGAAAAGCGGCGTAAACATTTCGGCATTTTTTAGGGATCTCTTTTTTGTTCAGGCGGAATGCGTCCTTTCGTTCGCGATTGTCGGAACGATTTTCGCGAGGGAGCAGGCGATTTCTTACGCGCATTTTTATGTCCCGCTGGCGATGGGCGCGCTTTGCATGATTCCTTGCCTGCCGGTTTATATAATAGAAAACATGACAATCGCGCAAGTGATTGTCCAGCGTTCCGTGGAGCTCGTTGTCTTGGAAGCGGCTTGCGTTTGGACGGCGAACTTTTTGGCGGGAAACTTTTTGGGAAAAACCGGCCTTGTCGTGGTCGCCGCGCTGACGGCGCTTTTTGACGTTCTTTCGTATTCAGTCGCATACTTGCTGGAAAAGGCGGAGTCCGAGCGCTTGAACAAAAAGCTGCGGGAAGCGGCCGCCAATCCCGGCGCGCAGAACGCGGGCAGCGGCGAGGCGGAAAGCGAGGGCGAAGCCGGCAAAAAGGATTCCACGATTGAAGCCTTTGGCGAGCGAAACCGCCGCGCGCGAATTCCAATCGCGGAAATTCTTTACTTTGAGGCGGACGCGGAGCAAGTGTTCGCCTACACCGAAAAGGAAATTTTCCAAGTCCATCAGCGCTTGTACCAAGTGGAAACGCTTTCGAGCGCGGCGGGAATCATCCGAGTGTCAAAGTCGCACCTTGTGAACGTGAGAAAAATTCAATCCGTGCGAACGGCGCTGAACAGCCGCCTTTACGCCAAGATGGCAAACGGCGAGGAAGTTTTGGTAAGCCGCAAGTACGCGCCCAACTTTAAGGAGCGCCTTTCCTAAAGGCCGCAAGTAAATAATTTCCGATGCAAAGCGCCATCAGGATATTATGCGCATCTTACCGCCTAAAACTTGCATCTTGTATAAAAGCGCTTTTCATTGTTCGCGGCATTTCATACAATGCTTTTTGTCACCCCTTGGAGGAGAAAAAAAATGAAGGAAAAGATTCAAAATTACAGAACTTACTTTGCCCGCTTGCTCGCCCTTGCGGTTCCGCTGATTTTGAGCAACATCATAAACCAAGTGCAAATGCTGATCGACCGCATTTTCTTGGGACAGGCCAACACTTTGTACATGGCGGTTTTGGGAAACACGATGTCGCCGCTTTGGACGACGATGTCGGTTTGTTTTTCAATCGCGACAGGCGCCTCAATCTTGATAAGCCAAAGCGTCGGCGCCAAGAACGACGCCAAGAAGGAGGAGTATTCAGGCGCGCTTTTAAAGTACTGCCACATTCTTCCGTTCGCGCTCTTTTTGCTTTGGTTCTTTGGCTCAAAGCCTATCTTTAGGCTGATGGGCGTGTCCGACAATTTGATTGGAATGTGCGCCGACTACACGCGCTATTCTTCACCGGTATTTTTGGTTCTGGGAATGGGCTGCTCGTGGACCGTGATTTTCCAAACGTCCAACCACACAAAGCACTTGGCGATTTGGAGCGTCCTGCGCTCTTGCATGAACATCTTTTTGGACTGGGTCTTGATTTTTGGAAACCTAGGATTTCCGTCGATGGGAATCAAGGGCGCCGCGCTTGGAACGACGATCGCCGAATACTTGGGCGGCATGTACCTTATGTTCGCCTACTTTAGGAGCGGAAAGCTGAACACTCGCCCCAGCATGAGCGCGGTAAAAGGCGCCAAGCTTAAAAGCTACTTGCACTCCGCGCGGCTTGGAATTAACACCGCCTTGGAAGACTTTTGCTGGAACTTTGGAAACCTCGCGATTATCCGCATTCTCAATTCCATCAACGAGCTTGCGGCGGGCATCTATTCAATCATCTTTGGCGTGGAAGTTTTGGCAGTCGTCATCATCGGCGCCTTGGGAAGCGGAACGCTGACGCTGGCTTCGGAGGCGGTGGGCCAGAGCGACAGAAAGCAGTTTAAGGGAGTCTGCGCGGCGGCCTACGCTCTTAGCCTTGCGGTGACGCTCGCGATGATTTTGGCGTCGCTTTTGTGCCCGCGATGGATCATCTCGGTCTTTACAAAGGACAGGGGAATCATCGCGACAAGCGGCATTTACTTGCTTTTGATTTCGGTGAACCTGATTTCAAAGTCGGCGAACATAGTCATCGGAAGCGCGATTCGCGGAAGCGGCGACACAAGGTGGATGTTCTTCACGCAGATTTTTGGAACGGTTTTTGTAATCGCCAGCGCCTGCTTTTTTGTCTACACGCTGGGGCTTGGAATCGTCGGAGTTTTCCTTGCGGTAATCGTAGACGAAGCCGTCCGCGCCGCGATTAACTTTGGAAAGTTTGTTAGGATTTACAAAAAGTCGCCGGTCTTTGGCGACTAGGAGGAAAAATGATAACGATGCGCAACCAGGACGCGCTTGACAATTTGCGGGGAACGGCAAAAGCGGAATTTAAAATAAGGCTTGCGACAGAAGGCGACGCGCAAGCGGTTCACGACATTTACGGCTCCTACGTTCCGCTTGACTACGTGACCTTTACCGTCGAAAACCCCAGCGTCGATCATTACCGAAAGAAAATCGCCGAGACGCTAGAAAAATACCCCTTCCTTGTCGCGGAAGGCGCGGACAAAAAAATTCTCGGCTACGCATGCGGCTCGCCGCTAAGGCCGCACGACGCCTACCAGTGGAACGTTGAGTGGACGATAATGCTGGCCGAGGACGCGCCAAGACGGCAAGGAATCGCGACGGCGCTTTACAAGGAATTCGCCCGGCTGCTTGCCCTGCAAGGCTACCGCTACATTTACGGCGTTTTGGTCGACACAAACCAAGCGAGCGTCGCCCTGCACAAAAAGCTTGGCTTTAAGGAAGCCGGGCATTTTGAGAGCGCCGGCTTTAAAATGGGCAAATGGCGCGGAATCCTTTGGTACGTAAAAGAAATCGGGAGTTCAAACGAGCCGCCAAAAAAGCCGCTTTCGCTTAGCGAAGCAATGTAAAAAAAATTGGAGGAACAATATGCTTTTTGAAACTGAACGGCTTTTTTTTCGCGAGATGACGCTGGAAGACGTGGACACGCTCGCGCTTGTCATGAGCGATCCAGAATCGATGAAATTTTATCCGCGCCCTTTTTCGCGGGAAGAAGTTGAAAACTGGATAAAGTGGAACATTGACAATTACCAAAAATACGGATTCGGACTCTGGGCTGTCTGCCTTAAAGAAAGCGGAGAAATGATTGGCGACTGCGGAATCACGATGCAGCAGGTTGAAAATGATTTGTTCCCGGAAATCGGCTACCACTTTCGCAAAGAGTTCCGAGGCAAGGGATACGCCACCGAAGCCGCGAAGGCTTGCGCGCGATTCGCCAAAGAGCGCGGCATGAAAAAAATCATTTCATACATGAAGTCCGACAACCTTCCCAGCCGCCATGTGGCCGAGCGCAACGGCATGAAATTTGTAAAAGCCTTCACCAAGACTGTGATGGGAAAAGTTGTTGAAGACGAAGTTCTTTATATGAAGGATTTGTAAACTGAACATTGGAAAGGAAAAAATGAAAGCGTTTATTGTTTATTGCCATCCATCGGATAATTCATTCACGCGTCATGTAAGGGACTCATTCATAAAGGGAATCGAAGACTCTGGGAACGACTATGTTCTTTCCGATTTGTACAAGATGAACTTTAAGACAGACATGAGCGAGCAGGAATATCTTCGAGACGCCAATTACAGAAAGACGCCGGACGTGGCCAAAGACGTGTTGGCCGAGCAGTCGAAAATAAATTCCTCTGACGCGATCGTCTTTATCTATCCGGTTTTTTGGACGGAAGCTCCGGCGAAACTTGTCGGCTGGTTTGACAGAGTTTGGTCTCACGGCTTTGCTTACGGCGAAAAACGGACGATGAAAGTTCTGGACAAAGCCCTCTTCCTTGTGACGGCGGGCAACACGATGGAACGCCTTGAAAAATTCGGTCTTCTAGACAGCATGAAAAAAGTCATGATTAACGACAGAATTTTTGACCGCGCAAAAAAATCTGACTTTGTCCTCTTTCCGGGAATGACAAGGAAGCTTGCCTCGCGTGAAGAAGGCTGGGGCAAAAATCTAAAAACGGCTTATGAGAAAGGCGCGAATCTTTTTGAGTGAGGAAAACAATGACGACATCTTGCAAAACGGTTGAACAGATAAAGGACCCCGCGACAAAACAGGCAATAGCAAGAAAAATTCTTGAAGGCTTGCGCGACTGGTTTGAAGTGGACGAAAGCAGGGAAAAATACATTTCAGACTGCGCGGAATGGACTTTTCTTGCCGCAAAAGAAAAAGATGAATGCTCAGGCTTTCTCTGCCTAAAAGAAACTGGCAAAGACACCGTTGAGCTTGCGGTAATGGGAGTGAAAAAAGAGTTCCATCGCAAAGGCCTTGGAAGAAAACTTTTTGAAGCGGCAAAGAAAATCGCGACAGAAAAAGGCTATTCTTTTATGCAGGTAAAAACCGTTCAGATGGGCGTGTATCCAGATTATGACATCACCAACCGTTTTTACCAGTCCTGCGGCTTTAAGGAATTGGAAGTCATAAAAGAAATCTGGGGCGAAGAAAACCCCTGCCAGATTTATATTATGTATTTGAAATAATTCGAGAAAGCTTTGCAAGTTCTTCAAAAAGATGGGTACGAAACAGAATAAAATAGGAGACAAAGAAAATGAATGAAAAATTATTGAAGCATTTTAAAGAAAGTGGCCGATTCACTTATGCTGGATTGTATGCGCCTTATTTTAAGACTCTTCCGGATGATATAACGGAACTTGGGAATCTTGTGTGCGCGCAGATTATTCATAGAATCACTTTGAAACAGGGAAACTCCGGGGCAAATGCTGATTTACGTTACGGTGACATGACACGATATCCATGGCACAGAATGCGTTGTGAGGACGATGTTTTTCTTACAGCATCTTCAATAACGGCTGAACTTTTTAGAATGGATGGTCGGGGTTTTGCAAGTGATCGTGCGGTTGAGAACAAGCTTGTTTTATGCTGCCGTTACGTTTCTGTTCTTATGAGCGCGATTTTAAAAGCAAAGGGGTATGCGGCTCGAAGCAGGGCAGGATATGCTCCGTACATTGTTAATGGAATCAGCATGGATCACTGGATCAATCAGTATTATGACGAAGCTCTGGGCAAATGGATTACGATTGATGCCGACGGATTTTTCAAAAAGGGTGAGCTGCCTTTTGACAGTCAGTACAATATTCCTCAAGAGCAGTTTGATTTCGCAGGTCCAACCTGGCTTGATATTCGGCAGGGTAAAAAAGATGGAAGTAAATTTATCTATGCAGATGGACTTGGTACAAATTCACTTAAGGCACTTTCGCTTTATGTTTTTTATGATTTGAATGCGCTCATGAATCAGGAACTGACATTTTCGTTTGCGCCTCTCTGGTGGAGTCATTTTGATAAGATGACAGAGGAAGAGCTTGGAAAGATTGATCTTATTGCCGAACTTTTAAACGAGCCTGATGAAAATTTTGACGAGCTGCACAAAATCTGGAGTGAGGACAAGTTCTGGCGTCTCTTCTGTTCTCCGCTTGTTGGTGAATCTGATTTTATTTAAAGTCTTGATTCATTTTGTATGAAATTAAAGAATACTTATGGATTCTGGGAAAAAAAGATAGCATATACAGGAGAAAATATTATATGGAAGATTTATCCGAGTACTTAAAAGAAAGCGACAGTATTGATTATACGAATCCTCTCGTTGCGGAAAAGGCGACAGAGCTGAAAGCCGCATCTTCTGACACCATGGACTACATCGAAAGATCCTACAACTTTGTCCGCGACGAAATTCCGCACACATGGGACGCAAAGCTCACAGTGGTTTCAAAAAAAGCAAGTGACGTACTCAAAAACAAAACAGGCATCTGCTGGACAAAAGCATGCCTCCTTGCCGCCTTGCTTCGGGCAAATAAAATCCCGGCAGGAATCAGCTATCAGTATTTGACTCGCGCCGACGACGCGAGCGACGGCTACATCATCCACGCGCTGAACACTGTCTACATCGACTCGCTAAAAAAATGGATTCGCCTTGACACTCGCGGAAACAAGCCGGGTGTAAACGCTCAGTTTAGTTTGCAAAAAGAAATTCTTGCCTTTCCTGTCCGCCCGGAATTTGGCGAAAAAGACTTCCGTGACAACCACTGTGATTTGGACGTTCGGCTTAAAGAAATTCTAAAGACGAGTGGCAACATCCTCGAAGTTCGCGCGGATTTTGAGATATAAAAAAAAGAGATGGAGCAGACATAATTATGAAAATTGCGGTATTTACAGACATTCACGGAAACCTTAAAGCATTGAAGTCCGTTCTTGAACAAATCAAAAATAAAAAGGCGGACAAAACTATCTTTTTGGGCGACATTTTTCAGCGCGGAAACGAAGAAATTGAATGCCTTGAGCTTCTTAAAAACAGCGGCGCAATTTGCCTTAAGGGAAATTGCGAGCTTTACCTTGAGCATGGCGTTGACATCGACCCGGACGTTGAATATCTGAGAGAATATTATGACGGAATGAGAAAGAAGATTTCTGATGGTCAAATGGAATTCATCAGGCAAATGCCACTCTTTTACGAAGAAGAAGCTTTTGGCCACAAAATGCGTTTCTCGCATTTTTTATTTTCAGACGTTGACGCGCCGTATCCATTCTTGCAATTATCAAGCTTAAAAAACGGAATCTTTGACGCCGCATGCAAAAGCAAGGAAGTGACCAAATATGACCTTGTCGCAATCGGCCATTCGCATCAGAATTTTGAAAACGGAAACGTAGTGTCGGTTTCGACGGCAGGCTTGGAAGGCGCGTCATTTCTTTTGATTGACGCGACAGAAGTCGGGCTTAACTTTGAACGAGTTTTCATCAATTAAAATTCACGGAGAAAAAAATGAAGCAATTCATTGTTGATAATATGCTGATAAAAAAATGTTCGCTTTCGGACGTTGAAGAATTGGCTCAGTTAAACAAGCAGCTCATCGAAGATGAAAAAAGCGACAATACGATGAATATTGAAGAATTGAAAGCTCGGATGCATGGTTTTCTTGAAAATGATTACGCTGCCTATTTCTTTATGGAAGAAAACAAAATAATAGGCTATGCGCTTGTGCGACACACTTCAAATCCAATGTATCTTAGGCAGTTTTACATCGACAGAAATTTCAGAAGGCAGGGCAAAGGTCGCGCAGCCCTAAAAGTTTTGCTAAAAGAGCTAAAAACAGATACGATTGACATCGAAGTTCTGTCATGGAACGAGGCTGCAATTAAATTTTGGGAAAGCTGCGGTTTTGTCGAGCGAAGCCGCTATATGAGACTGGAAAATTCAGAAAAAATTATGGTGAGCGCATGTCTCTTGGGGCAAAAATGCAAATACAATGGCGGTGACAATTACAGTGAAAAGTCATCGACTATGTGAAAGGCCATGAAGTAATTCCTGTCTGCCCGGAACTTGGCTTAATGGAAGACCCGGTAACAGGAAGCGCTCACTGCATGATTGCTCCATACTGGCGCGACCGGCTTGGCAAAGAAAAGCTTGTCTGCTATCAGGCTTCCGAGCGGGCTGGCGTATTGTATGCCGAGCGGAAGGGCGGGAGAATCATCCTGTCTGGTAAGGCTGTTTTGTATTCAGAAGGGAATATTCTGGAAGCGATAGAAAGCAAAAGCGGAGGCAAGTAATGAACATCCAGTAACAGTTTAACCTTGTCGCAGAAGAATATGACGAAAACCGCAGAAAATTCAAAGCCTAATGCAGGTATATGAGAAAGGCTAAAAAACAAGGTAAAGCAGCTGCATTTCATCGGGAAAATTCTGCATCTTGTCGGAAAGGCATTTCATATAAATTCTCTTTGAAGTATGCTTTAATCACTCGTAAAACGGAGAAGTAAAACACAATTGGAAAAATTCATCATAAAAGATTTTGAGCCTACTTATATTGCGGATGCGGAAAAAATTCTTAAAGAAGAATATTCCGCTGAAAAGAAAAAAGTTCCTTCGCTGCCGGAGGAATCTCCTGCGGAATTATTGAACTGGCTTTCGACAAAAAAATATAAAAAAGCAGCCTTTTGCGGAGGGCGTCTTGTGGGCTACATGATCTTCGCAGATGTTTGGGACGGATTCTTTGGACTTTGCAAAGGAAGCTTTAGCCCTTTGGGAGGAAGCGCGCTTTCTTTTGAACTGGGGGCCGAAAGAGAAAAGGTTATGTCACTTTTGTTTGAAGGAATTTCAAACGAGATGGTTCGCGACGGAATTTATTCTTTAGCCCTGGCACGATTTGCACACGACACGGAAGCCAACAATTCTTTGATTCTGAACGGCTTTGGAATTCGCTGCAGTGATGCAATGGCAACAATTGAGTCAATTCCAGAATTCACTATGCCGACAAAACTTGAATTTAAGGAAGTTTCTTTTGGAAACTTTGGCATTTTTAAAAATCTGAAAATGAAGCTTGTGCATCACCTGGAAAATGGGCCCGTTTTTTTCCCGTCAGATTTGAGTGACTTTGACCAGTGGTTTGAAGACAAAAGCAAAAGATGGTTCGGCGCCTTTTGCGGAGAAGAACCTGTCGGTTTCATCGCCTGCAAAAAAGGCGACGGAGAAAACTACCTTTGCGACAACATACACAACATCTACGGAATGTATGTAAATGAAGAATACAGAAAAGACGGCGTGGGAAAAGCCCTGGTATCCTGCCTTTCCAAAATCCTGGAAAAAGAGGGCGCGGAATTCCTTGGGGTGGATTATGAAACGCTGAATCCAACAGCCCTGCGCTTCTGGACAAAATTCTTCTCTCCATACACCTACAGCTTCCACAGAAGAATCGATGAAAGAATTGTCCATTTTTTAAAATAGCAAACAATCGGAGAATTTTATGACAAACATAAAATATGTCGAAATGGGAGACAAAGAGTTTTGGTTCACTCTTGACAGACATCTTTCTGAAAAAGAATTTGAGACAAAGGTTAATTCCAAGCAGGGCTATGTATTGCTTGAAAATGACAAGCCTGTCGGCCTACTTCGATATAATTTATTTTGGGACAACACGCCATTTTGTACAATGCTCTTCATTGATTGGAATTGCCAAAAAAGAGGATATGGAAGGCAACTATTGGAACATTGGGAAAAAGATATGAAATCCCAAGGCTATGATTTTGCCCTCACCTCAACCCGTGTTGATGAAAGCGCGCAACATTTTTACAGAAAGCTTGGATACAAAGATTGCGGCGGTCTTTTAATAGATATTCCAAACTATGAGCAACCGATGGAAATCTTTCTGATAAAAAGAATTTCATAATCCGGCAACGGTACAATCCCTCACGCTTTTAATGCGGGCGTCTCCCGCATGCAGCCGTCAGCCATCTTTTCTTTTCCGGTAAAAGTTAAAGCCATCCTCAACCTTTATGATCTGATAGCCTAACTTTTTGTAAAAAGCATTTGTCCGCTCATTCCAGCATGGGGTATCAAGATTAAACTCAGCGGCCCAGGAGAAATTTTTTTCTATGCAATCCATCAAACGAATTCCATAACCTTTTCTATGACAGGCGCTGTCAATAAAAATCCTGCCAATGTATACGCTTTTTTTTGATTCATCCGGGAATACAATGGCGGCCCCCACCAAATCTTTTCCTATCATTGCTTGATACAAATGCCCCTCACTTGCCATTTGTTTATGCCATTCCACCGAATCAAATTCAGGCGGGCAGTCTCCTTTTGCGCCGCCAACATTTACATCTGTTTCAAAAGCTCTGATAGAAATATCCACGATCTTTTCTACATGATTTGTTTCTGCTTTGACAATATACATTCAACTTCTCCCAAAATAGTTTTTTCATAGAAATTTCTTTTAGATGAAGTTATTTTATGACATTTCCACACGAAGAACAATCCATTTCAGACAAGATGCATGAATTGAGCGATGAAATGCGCACAGATTCTACGAAAAGGAAGGCCTTATGATTCCTGCTTCTGTTGCCGACTGTATTTCATCTGTACAAATATGCATCTTATCTGAACGCCGTTGTATTTAATAAAGCTATTATTTATAATGCCAGTATTAAATGATTGGGAGAATTTTGGTATGAAGGATTTTATAGCTTACTGCGGTCTAGATTGCGAAACCTGCGAAGCTCGTCTTGCAACAATTAACAATGACAATGAACTTCGTGAAGTGGAATCAGAAAATGTGCAATGAGCAAAAAGTATGAAACTTGCGCAGCTTGTGATGAAATGAGAATCTGTAAGACACTGTCTATGATTACTCAGCATAGTCCAGATGCGCTGAAAAATTTGCATGGAAATTAAACAGAAGGCAATAGCAAAGATTGTAAATCCATCGGAGAGTATAAAAATGCTTGAACTTGCAAAAGATTTTGAACTCGCAAGGGAAAAGTACATCAATGTGATTGAAAATACAGGCTGGGCAGATTTTCTGTTCTATGAAATGAATATTTATAACGGAGCATAACATGGACAAGGAATGGTCTGAAAAGAATAAAAAAATGCAAACGCTCATTTCCAAGGAAGCGACTTTTAGCGAGGGCATAAAAGTTCTTCTTGAATTGCGAAGCTCTTTGTTCGAGCAGATTACTTCTATTGTAAAAACGTTTCCGTCGACGGCCTTTTACCAAATGCCCTTTGGATCGGGCGACGGGAACCATAACGCTACCCTCGCTTGGTCGCTTTGGCATCTGTTCCGCATAGAAGACATCGTCGCGCATGCATTAATTTTAAACGACAAGCAGATTCTTTTTAAAAATAGCTGGCTAAAGAAAACGAAAAGTCCGATTGTCACGACAGGAAACGAGCTTGACGGCGAGGCGATGATTGACTTTTCAAAAAAGCTGAACGTCAAAGCCCTTTATGAATATTGCAAGGCGGTGATGGATTCCACAAACGAGTTTTTGAAGGGCTTGCAATTTTCCGACTTAAAGCGAAAGTTTTCTGAAGAGGACAAAGAGCGCCTTGCCGCAAGCGAATGCGTCAGCGCGGAAGAATCAGCTTCCTGGCTGATTGATTTCTGGTGCGGTAAAAATGTAAAAGGGTTAATACAAATGCCTTTTTCGCGCCACTGGATTATGCACGTGGAAGCGATGCGGCGAATTAAAAACAAGCTGTGCCAGCAGGCTAAAAAAGGCATTGACCAAATCGCCTATTGCGGGCTTTCTTGCAGCCACTGTTTTCTTACGGCGTGGTGCGGCTCGTGCAGGACAATTTACAACACCTGTTCGTTCGCGACCTGCTCTCCAGACGGCGTGTGCCCGAACACCGCTTGCTGCAAAGAAAAGGGCCTTGACGGCTGCTACGAATGCGACGAGCTTTATGATTGCAAAAAAGGCTTTTACTCATTGGGCAAAGATACAAACGCAATAAGGGCAATGGCTCTTTTCATACAAAAATACGGCAAGAAGGAATTGTTGAATGTCCTGGAAATGCTTCACAAGAAAAAGGATTTCCAGAAAATTCAGAAAGTCCTTGGCGAGAAAATCGAAGAAGGCCTGAGGATTCTGGAAGAAAACAGATTGCTGCGACAGGCGCAGTGACTTGGACGCTCGCCTCAAAGAAAAATCATTTTTCGTGGCTGCGGATGATTTTGCTGACTTCAACCGCTTCATAAAAATCATCTTCTGAAATGCCAAGCGCCTGAACATCCCTCCAGATTGTCTGCATGTAAAAATCAACGGCCTCCTTTGAAGCTTCGTTGAAAATTACCCATGTGCGGGCATAGTCAAAAACTGGAGGGGCAAGCCTTGCCGTAATCCAGTCGATGACAGTGAAGTCTATTTTATTTGGGGCAAGCATTATGTTCAGAAAATGCAAATCCAGATGACAGATGACGCTTTTGTATTTTTGGGAAAGCCGCTCGACAGTCGGCAGGACTTTCGCTTTTTCTTCGGCTGTAAGCATTGTTTCAATCGTCAAGAGAAATGATGGAATTTCCATGCCGCTTGTGTCAGCCGCATGAATTTGGCGGAAAGCCTGGGCAAGCATCGCAAAATATTTTGGAGGATCTTCGGAAATAAATTTTTCAAGCGTTTCGCCTTCGACATAATCCATTTTTACGACATGAGGGTCATCCGTTTTATAATACTTTACCGGGCAAAGGCCTGCCTTGTTCACCGTCTTTTGGTTTTCTATTTCAAACGAAATCCATTCGGCAGGATAAGAAGGCTTGTAAACTTTGTATGCGAATCCATGATAAAGCAAAACTTCTGCCTGCGCGCCATAGCCGATTGTTTTTTCCGTTCCGTCAAATTCCATTACATTTTTTTTCCTTGCTTTCATTTATAGTCGTCCACGTCGAATTTTCTGTCGCGGAAGTAATAGTCGCGGTCGGCCTCGGTGATTTCGCGCAAAACCCGGCAAGGATTTCCAACAGCAATAACGTTTGGCGGAATGTCCTTTGTGACCACGCTGCCTCCTCCGATCACGACATTGTCTCCGATTGTTACGCCCGGCATGATACACGAGTTTCCGCCAATCCAAACATTGTTTCCGATTGTTACGTCAATTCCGTACTCGTAGCCGGAGTTCCGCGAGTCCGGATGAATCGGATGCCCCACCGTGTAGATGGCGACGTTCGGCGCGATTTGAACGCGGTCGCCGATTTTAACCTTGCCAACGTCAAGAACGATGAAGTTGTAGTTGGCGAAGAACCACTGGCCGACTTCGATGTTATAGCCGTAGTCGCAATGAAAGGGCGCCTCGATGTTAATCCAGTCGCCTGTCTTTCCGAGGATTTCTTTTATAAGGCGGTCTTTCTCCTCTTTTTCTTCCGGCGGAAGATTGTTGTAGCGGTAAATTTTCTTTTTGTTTTCAAGCCGCTCTTCTTCAAGCCCGTCAAGCCAAGCCTTGTACGGAAGGTTTGCGATCATCCTTTCCTTTTGATTCATTATTTTCTCCTTGTTTTTGCAGCCTTCATAATAATACAAAAAGATTATTGAATGTACAAGAATTTTAAGGCGCATTTTATCCCGCAAAAAGCGCATCTTGTCAAAAACCCATTCCCACTCTGCGGAACTTTAAATATAATGAAAAAAAACGCAATACAAAACCAGGAGAAAAACATGCTGTCAATTTATCTTTACGCGCTTGACACGATGGCTGATTGGGAAATAGGCCACATCATGGCGGAACTTGGCTCAAAGCGCTTTTTCAAGGACGGAGCGCCGGAGCTGTCGGTAAAAGTCTGCGCGCTTTCAAAGGAGCCGGTCAAAACGATGGGCGGCCTTACGATAACGCCGGACTGCGCGCTTGACGAAATCGCGATGGACGACAAGAGCGTCCTGTTGCTTCCAGGCGCGACAGCTTGGAGCGAGCAAAAACACGGCGCGGCGGTTCAAAAGGCCGCGGAACTTCTTTCTTGCGGAGGAACTGTATGCGCAATTTGCGGAGCGACCCTTGCCCTGGCCCACGCCGGCCTTTTGGACAAACGGCCCCATACAAGCAACGGAACGGGCTTTTTGGAAATGTTCTGCCCGACCTACAAAGGAAAGGATTTTTACGTTGACCTTCCCGCTGTTGCCGACGGAAATTTAATCACCGCAAGCGCGACAGGCTCGCTTATGTGGGCAAAGTTGATTATCGAAAAGCTTGGCGTCTTTAAGCCCCAAACGCTCGAAGCGTGGTTCGCGTATTTTAGCGCGGGAAAGGCCGAAGACTTTTTTGCGCTTATGCAATCATTGCGGCAATAAAAGGTGACGGAGAAATTGATTTAAGAGCCCGGCTCAGCGCTGCTGCAGAATGTGGCGCAAGATGTGTCCTTGAAACAAAAACGATAGAAGCGCTGAAAAAGTCTGTGAAGTGGTTGTAAGATGGAGAAAATTTTATATGGTAACTAAAGAAGATTTAAAAAATGCTCTGATTGAGCTTGGAATAAAAAATGGAATGACTCTGGAAGTTCATTCATCGCTTTCGTCTTTTGGAGAACTTGAGGGCGGCGCTATGACAGTAATCGATACTTTAAAGGAACTTGTAACAGAGGATGGAAGTATTTTTATGCCGGCTCTGCGACTTAGTAAAGAGCTGCCTCTTACTGATGAAGATAAGAAGCTTGGAATTACGGTTAAAATCAAGGTTCTACCACGGGATGAAAAACATACTGCCATGGGCCTTGTTGCCGACACCTTCCGCATGCTGCCCGGGACTTTTACTGGCTCTGACGTAATCAGCACTTCCGGCTGGGGGAAAAACGGCGCAAAAGCTCTGACCGGTGGCCTTGATTATGCAATTCATAACGGAGGAAAAGCCCTGCTTCTTGGCGTTGACATCTACAAGCTTACTGCCATGCATTACATGGAAGTAAACACTCCTGCAGATATCAACGAGATGTTTGCTCCCGGAGAGAAAATCAATAAGCTTTATCCGCCAGAAGAGTGGTTTATGGAAGCGGGACATCCGCCTGTAAAGGCTTGGTACACTATTCAGAAGATGGCTTATGATAAAGGACTGATAAAAGACGCCATGATAGGCCCATGTAAGGTCATGTTTTTTGACATCTGGGATGTGGTTTCGATTTATGAGCATGAATTAAAGACAAATCCATACAAGCTTTGGGGAATTAAGAAAGATTAGAATGACGATGAATGAATAATCATCGTTATTGAAAATCGACCTATAATCCATGCGCTTAACGAACACAAGAATCTCGGCGATTCTCGAAATGTCTTCTATTTTTGCTTTTCTAATCATATTTTTTTCCCAGCAAGGGAATGCATTCAAGATGCATTCAAAATCCTTCATGGTTTCAAAAGAAGTAAGATTGTCCTTTTCGCCATAAAGGATTTTTGTTGGCGCATTCATACTGAAAAACGCTCCGATGCTGTTTGCAATCAAAATAATGCTTTTGTATTTTGATTTTAAATCTTTTACAGCCCGAAAAGCAAAGATGCATGCATTTCATCGGCAATGAAGCGCATCTTGTCAAAAAGCCAATCCGCGGTCAGTGGATTGGGCGGAATCGCCTCTATTGGCGCCTTATTCCTTTACGAACGAGCCGATTTCAATCAGGTTGCCTTCCGGGTCGGCGATGTAGCAGGTGCGCTGGCCCCAAGGTTCTGTCGTGGGCGGCATGACAGGCTGCGCGCCTTTTGCAGTCACTTCCGCAAAAGTTTTGTCTACGGCGGCGTAATTTTCAACGCCAAGCGCGATTTCAAAGTGCCCGCTGATTTTTTGGGCATAGTTGAATTTTGAGCCGGTCATTTTTTCAATGTCATTTCTGCCATACAGCAAAAACAAGGTGCCGTCCTTTTCAAGAAAAACGTTTGTCGTGTTCTCGTCTTCCTTGATTCCAAAGCCAAGAACGTCGCGGTAAAAGCGGACCATCGTCGGCATCTCCTTTACAAAAATTCCGAATCCTTCTAGTTTCATATTGCCTCCAATCTTTTTTTCAATTATAAGATAGATTCCGATTTATGTATTGTAAAAATCCGACAGTTTATTTTGCGCTGAATGCAATTTTGCGGGCTTCCGTAAGATTCATTCCGTGGAATTTTTTGAAGTCGTTCAAAAGGTGGGCTTGGTCAAAATAGCCAAAGTCTGCGACTGCGTCCTGAATGTCAAAAATCTTTGAAAAGCATACGCTCTGCCAGAGGCTTTGATAGCGGATGAGCGACGAAACTTTTTTGGGCGAGAGGGAAAGAGCTTGCGCGAAAAATCGTTCCAGTTGGCGTTCGCTTGCGTGAATGTCTTTTAGCAGGGAAGAGAGGTTCTGCGAACCGCGGGTACGAATCATCTGAGTTATTGCGTCCATGACAAGCGAATTTTGTCCAGGCCTTTTTGAAGCGGGGCGGACGAGAAGCTTAAGAAGCGTTTCTTCGGCAATCTGCTTGAATTCTTCAAGATCCATAGCCTGCGAGAATTTTGAGCGAAGCGATTTTTCGATTGTTAGGAAATGCGCGCGCAATTCAAAGAATCCGTTCGCGGTTTTAAAAAGCGGCTCGTCTGAAAAAGCGGAAGCCTGCCATGCGTAAAACCTGATTCCAAAAAGCCGTCTGCGCTGGCCTTGCGAATGAACAGACGCAAAAGTCTTGTCGCTCACGCCGCAAAAAAAGAGTTCCTTTTCCGTTCCGTCTGTTGCAATTATGATGTCCGCGCATAAATCTGGAATGATGGGGACTGGCGAAACTTCATTCCATGAAGTCCAAAAGCAGCGGACGTAAGGAGCAAGCTCCTTTGAAGGATGAAGTTCGCGATAGCCGGAGCGAGAAAACGGAGTTGATGTCAGCGGAAAAAACATTTCGTTCATTCTTATTTGGCTTTCTTCGCTTTCTTTTCGGGCAGTTCCGCGTGCATGCCTTCCAATAATTCCGCAATTAAATCCGCATCCTCAAAATTGTCGAACACATGCATCAGCGTTTTTGATTCCTCGTAAGGATAGCGCAGCTCTGAGTCCGCAAGCAATCTGTCCGATGTCGGCGTTCTTTTTAAAAACAGTTCATTGCCGCAAATGTCGCCTATCAACTTGCCGTTAAAGTACACAAGGTATCCGCCCATCATGGCTCTTATGACAACGTCGCCGACTGCGGAAAAAGTCTCGCGCACATATTCGTTAAATTCATTCATTATGATTGCCCCAAAAACTATGATAGCGAGCGCAAGAAGAAAAAACAAGATAGTCCTGCGTGGACTAGAGGCTTTCTTCCGCGTCCTTGCAGTTTTGCAAAACGCGCTTAAGATAGTTTTCAAAGTCTTGGATTTCTTTTTTGGAAAAGCCCTTGTAAAAAAGCGCGTTTTGTTCTTCGGAAGCTTTGGGAACTTTTTTCTTGAAAATTTCATCTTTTCCGGTTCTAAAAACGAGCGTCGCGCGCTTGTCGTCCGGGCTTGGCTCCCGAAAAACATAGCCGTCGCGCTCCAAGCGGTCGATGATACCGGTGAGCGTCGCCTTGTCCAAGCTTGTCTTTTCAACCAGTTTTTTTATGGGAATCTTGTCCTCATTCCACAGGGCAAAGATCACCCTGCCCCGCGCGCCGGCAAGGTCTTCCAATCCGTTGCGGCTCAACACGGCATGCCACACGCGCTGGCAAACTTGGTGTATTTGCGAGATAAGGCTTCCGCCTTCCGTACGTCCGTTTTTCATAGCTCCTCGCCTTGCCCGCTCAGTCTGCGGCGGGATTCACAGGCTGGCCAAAATTGTGGATGCCCAAATTGCCCCAACAATGCATGTATTTTGAAGTGAACTTCATAAGCGTATAGTCCGGGTCGGCCGGGCCCTTGTGGTAATACATTAGCCAAGTTTTATGCCAAAAATCTTTCTTGACGTCCATGTCCAAAACTTCTTCCATCGTTCCGATCGCGCTGACGCCTTTGAATTTTTGCGGAAGGACAAAGTAAAGGCAGACCTTGTTGTTGGCGCGGATTTGCTTGATTTTTCGCGAGGAAGTGTTTGTCGTAAAATAAATCATGACAGTCTCGCCGTCAACGCTAATCGCCTTGTCCTTAAGCTTTGGATATTTTTTGGGATTGGCCAGGTTCAAGAGCGCGCGGATTTCCGGAAAGCCTTCCGTCTCGTCTTTTCCAAAAGTCGCGATTTGCGCGCATTCCGAGGCTTGGATTACTTTAACTACGTCCTTAATGTTCATTTTTTCGCTCCGGTTAATTAGTTTGTATACAAACTATATATCCAAGGCGAATTTTTGTCAAGCGCGTTGCCTTATTGCTTCATTTGCAATATAATTCAACGCCTAAGGACAGAAGCATGAAAAAAATTGGACTTGTAGGCGGAACCGGCCCGGAATCAACCTTGATGTATTACAAGGAGCTGAACAGCCGCATTGACAAAATGACTGGCGGCGCGCAAATGCCGGACCTTGCGATTGAAAGCGTGAACTTCCGCAAGGCTTGGGATTATGTTTCCAACGGCAAATATGATTTGCTAACTGATTATTTGTGCGAAAAAGTTGAAAAGCTTAAAGCGGGCGGCTCGGAGGTCGTCGCGCTGACAGCCGCGACAGCGTTGAAATCCATCTTCAAAAGTTGATTGAGTTGGCTAGGGATTAAGCGCGATCCGCGATATGATATATGGAGTTGATATATTATGAACGCAGAAAATATAAGAAAGGCGGAAGCAAAAGACCTGTCAAGAATCGCTGAAATCCTGGTGTTTGCAAAGAGAGTTAAGTATAGGCCGATTTTCAATAACGACGACTATTCATTCAATGAATTGCAGGTGGTTAAGCTTGTAGAAGATTATGGCAAACCCAAAACTCTCGATAACATCTGGGTTTACGATGACGGGATTGTCAAGGGAATGATTCACATAGAGGGAAAAGAAATTGTTGAATTGTATGTGGATTATTTTTTCTGGAGCCAAGGCATTGGCGCCAAGCTCATAGAGTTTGCCAAGGAAAAGCATGACGTTCGGTTCCTGTGGGTTTTGGAAAAAAATGTTGACGCGATAAAATTTTATGAGGCGCATGGATTTGCAGCCAACGGAAAAAGACAACTTGAGGAAGGCACCCCCGAATATATTGTTATGTTGGAAAGAGTGTTATGAAAATAGAGTATAGGCAAGCCGCCATAGAAGACGCGGAAGTGTTGGCGAATATTTACAACGCTTCTTTTTATGACGATTACTTGCGATTCGGCTCGTGCCCGGGATATGGACAAACAAAAGAATCAATGGAAAAGTCGATTATGCAGCGGCCAAAACATATCATACTATGCGATGGCGAGCCTGTCGGCTGTGTTTCTTATGCAAAGCTTGGAGCGGGAGAATATGAGGTTGGCTGCTTGTGCGTTATTCCTGAATTTCAAGGCAAAGGAATAGGAACTCAGGCAATGCAATTTTTGAAGGCGCGTCTTGAAGATTGGAAGACGCTCACTTTAGTGACGCCAATAGACAAGAAAGAAAACGTGAAGTTTTATACTGAAAAATGCGGCTTTCGCATAGAATCAACAGAAAGAGACGGCAATGTGGAACTTGTTCGATTCATTGCTGAAAGATAATAATACGATGGAAAATCGGTAGTAATGAGGGCAATCATAATGAATGAATTTAATGAATATGTGCGCGAGACTTT
>ONET01000081.1 GCA_900316905.1 uncultured Treponema sp. | reverse complement strand
CATCGATGTGGATCTTTTAAAGTCTGGTCAAAAATATAAAGACATGAAAACGTCGTTTGTAATTTTTATTTGCGTTGACGACATATTTGGAGCCGGGCTTCCTAAGTACACCTTTGAAAACCTGTGCCAAGAAGACCCAAAAATTAAGTTAAACGACAGGGCTTACAAGTACTTTTTTATTTCCAAAAACTGTGATAGAATATTGGATGAAAGGCAAAAGGCTTTTTTGCGCATGGTGACCGAAAACAAGGCCTCGGATGACTTTACCGATAAAATAAAAAGTCTTGTAGACGATGCCAAGCGCAACACGCTGTGGAGGAAACAGTTCATGGAATGGGAACGCGAAAAAACATACATTAGGGAAGACGCAATGGAACAAAAAGCCGTGGAAGCCGCTTGAAATCTTCTTAACGAAGGGATCGCTCCGGAAGTCATTTCTCGCTGCGTTGCCCTGCCCTTGGAACAAGTGCTGGAACTGCAAAAGGAACTGGCCGCCGAGCCAGCCCCCGCGAACTAACGCGCAAAAAAAATCTGCCCCTGCATAGTCCGCGTTCTCGGGCTAACGAATCCTGCTCCTCTACGTTGAAATTGACCATAACCGCCGCAGTTTGGCCACCGCCGTTCGTTTGGTTTCCGCTCCAGCAAGTCCACCACTGAACAAGATTATCCTGTGTACCGCTTCCGCATTTAGCGACCACGGCTTTTTTCATTTGAGCAAGTGTTCTGCCTGTACAAGTATGCTCGCCCATACCTGTGGACGCGTTTCTCCAAAGATTGAACCATATCCAAACATAGTCATCCTTTGAATAAAGAGTTGTTTCCCAGTATCTTCCTGTCGAATCCCAGTCAAGTTGATACCATTGTTCAATAGAAATCTCATAATTTGAACCTTGGTATTCAAAAATGGTTGAGTCTTCCGAAGCCCATTGCGAACTGTGAGGCTCAACTCTTCCACGAATATCCATGCGTCCTGTGCCAGCCTGAAAGCCAGACATGCAGACCCATTGATTTCCCAATTGTCCCAATTTGTTATTTCGGTAGTTGAGTTTTATCGGCTTTATCCTTACATACATCCGCTTTTCAATGACGATAGGCTCGCTCGCGTAATTTGTAAGCGTAACTGTGACAGTATGATAGCCGTCGCCAAGAATGTTTATTGTTTCTGTCTCCGTTTCTGAAATCTGAATTTCAGCAGTCTCAGGCGCTTCTCCGTCAACCTCTATAGCAACATATGCGTTTTCTTTAACCCAGCTTACAATCCTTATCAAAGATCTTGTCGAAGACTCGTTTCCCGGAAATCATTCTTGAAGCGGAAATTTCAAATTACAGGCCTAGCTCCAGCGGCCACGTTTATTTTGTCTTAAAGGACGCGGTGGCCGCGTTTTTGTCAAGGCGCGATGTTGACCTCTGGCGCGACGATTTTGATGTTGAGGGAAGAAAGCGTTATTGAGAAAAGTAACTTGCCGTAGCGTACAGGGGAAGATTGTCAAAGCGCGCGTCCTGCCTGTAGTCCGACATGGAAATTCTAAGGCCGCGCAAACTTTGGTCTTTGTCCAAAACAGCCTTGAGGCTGCGCGCGTGAAGGTTTTCTTCCGCCTTGACTTCTATGGGCAAAAGTGAGTCTTTGAACTGCATGACAAAATCAATCTCGGAAGTGGAATTTTCGTTTGTGTAATAATAGAGCGAAGAATTTCCCCCTGACACAATTTGCTGCTCGACATACTGTTCCGTAAAGGCGCCCTTGTATTCCTCAAAAACCTTGCTTCCCAAAAGAATGTCTTTTATAGGCGTGTCGGAAAGAGCGCCAAAAAGCCCGCAGTCGTTCATAAAAAGCTTGAACGCGGAAAAGTCTTCGTAGAATTTTACCGGCATGGCGATTTTTGAAATCCTAGGAACTTTTTGGACAATTCCCGCGTCGCAAAGCCACTGAATGGCGTTTTCAAATTCCGAAGCGCGGGCGCCTTTTCTAATCGCGCCGTAAACAAATTTTTTGTTTTCTTTTGCCAGTTGCGACGGAATTGAATTCCAAACAATTCTGATTTTTGCGACATCGGATTTTGGCGCGTGTTTTGCGATGTCGTCGTCATAGTCATGCAAAATCGACTTTTGAATCGCGCGAACTTTGAGAACGTCTCCGCTTTTTGCGTATTCTTTAACGCACGCGGGCATTCCGCCTGTAAAATAATACTGCCTAAGCAATTCGATAAAAGAAAGCCTCAAGGATTTTATGTCATTCCATAAAAGCGACGACAAAATTTCTTCTTTTTGGCTTTCGCCGATTGCAAGCAAAAATTCGTTGAAGCTGAGCGGAAAAAGTCGCAGCGTATCCACCTTTCCAACAGGAAAGGATTCCCCTTGGTGATACTTTATTCCAAGCAACGAACCGGCCGCCGCCACATGAATTTGTGGAGCGTCTTCCGAAAAGTATTTTAACGCTCCAAGAGCCTTGGGAAGTTCCTGAATTTCGTCAAAAAAAATGAGGGTCTCGCCGGGCAGCACAGGCTTTTTTCCAACGGCGGAAACAACGCGCAAAATTCGCTTTATGTCGTAATCAGCAAAAAGTCCCGCGACGTCAGGATTGTTGTCGCAGTTGATTTTAATGTAATGCTTGTATTCGCCCTTTCCAAATTCGTCCAAAAGCCAAGTTTTACCAACCTGCCTCGCGCCTTCAAGAATAAGGGGCTTCCTATCCGGAGAATTCTTCCATTTTTGAAGTTGCTTGTAGAGAAAACGCTTCACGAGCCCATTATAACACTTTTCCAGGGATAAATCAAGTGATTTTTACATTTTTCTAGGGATAATTATATAGGTTTTTTACACTTTTCTAGGGATATTTTTAAGAAAACACAACACTTTTCTAGGGATAATGCCGAACTATTATACCAGTTTGAGCGCGGACGGTTTTGAAACATTGTATATAAATAACGGCTCTTCGGCAAGCCAAAAATGGAGTCGAAAAATCCACCGCGGGTAAGCGCGCAGCGCTTATGGAGCGGGCGGGTCTGTACTGTCGTCGAGAGAGACCGAGAACCATATTCGACATCGGTCATAATGGCTTATTTGCTGTCCGTTATTGTCCCAATCCAAACTGTCAAAACTTTTGTTTCCTTTCAATTCGGAAAGCGTTCTTGTTGTAGTACTCGCGCCTTTTGGAATATATCCCATATTTCTCCCAGTATAATGATCATAAGCACTACCTGTATAGAAGTAGAATGTACTTGATTTGTCTGTAAGCCAAACATAATTTTTATCAGATGGAGTGTTCCAATAATAATTAAAAGCGTATTTTCCATCTTTTGAACTAGAAGCGCAATTACTATAGATATGGGTAAAAGACTTTTCATCATCGTATTCATTATCAGGATTACCGGCTGTCAAATGAAATGTTTGTTCTGTACATGGACCTTCGTTAACATCAAGTCCATACCAGCCGTGCAATTGTGAAGAAATCTGCACTTTAACCGGCTTAACTCTTACACGCACTCTTGTTACTGCCGTAACGCTCTCGCTTCCCTTTGAAAGCGTCGCGCTCAAAGTATGGCAGCCGTCATCTGAATTCAACTTACATGATGCAAACAAAACGAGAGCGAGCGGCACCACAATCCTCACCACATACAAAACAGCAGTTATTTTCATAAAAAACTCCCTTTTTAATTATGTTCGCATATAAAATACAAAAACGCAGGCTTTGACTAAACGCAGTCGATTACTCAGCGTTAGCCTTTGTGTACCACATTGCCAAAGTAAGAGTGTCACTTGCGTGACCACCGTTGTTGTAAGTGCCGCTGTTCATTTCAATATAACCTCCTCCAATTAAATCAGATAATTTATACACTCTGTATGCGTCGCGAAGAGGAGTAGTATTTTTACCTCCGCTACTACCTGCCATATATGCGTCAGCTGTGCTGCAAATAAAATCAGAGTCTTTTTTATCCAAAATTTCAGAAAAACTATATGTGTTAAAATGAGTGTCGCTAAAGTCTGTCCAGCTGTTCCACCTTCTGACCTCGCGGCCATTAATATAAACACCGCCTTTAAAATAATCTTTTGAGAAGTTTTTTATCTCGGCATCATACAAAGTTATGCTAACTTTTCTGATTCCCACATAAACTCGCTTTGTTATTTCCATCGTTTCTTCACCGCTTTTTTCGAATTTTGCATGAATCGTATGGAAGCCGTCTTCCAAAACTTCATCGTTGATGTTAGTGTTGAGCGCAGGAGTTCCGGAATCAATCGTTAATTCCATTGAATATCCGTCGTTTTCATAAGGATTTTCGATGCTCATCTTGATATTGCTATAATCAATATAACTGTATTTATAAACATCGTACTCAAGCCCGTCTCCTGGGTTTTCCTCAGTGCCCGTGTTTGTCACAGTGCCGTAGTTTGAGCCGTTCGAGAAAGTGATGATGGGAACCAGTTTTCCATCACTTCCGATGAAAAGCATTTCCGGCTTGGAATCAGGCTTCTTTACGCGGAATTTGTAACGTTCACCTTCCATTGCGTCGCCCGTAAGGACTTGCGTTCCCGTTTTGTAGTCATCGTCCGGAAGAGTAATCAGCGCGGCAAAATTGGAGTTCAAAGCGCTCGCAATCGCAATGCTTTGGTCCTCATCAAGGTAAATGTCGTTTCCTGTTCCGTAAGGAATGCTGGCCGAACCGCCTACGCTAAAGGCGCCGTCAAAAACACGAACCGCGCCGCCCAGTCCGTTTGTGGTGTTGGCGCTGATTGTTCCGCCTGAGACTGTGACCGAGCCGTCAAAGACAAAAATGCCGCCACCAGAGCTAAGGCTTCCGTCGCCGGCGTCGTTGGCAGAGTTTTGCGTTATAACGGCGCCGTCTTTCATCTCAAACGAGCCTGAATCATTGCACACTCCGCCGCCGTAACAAATCGCGTAATTGGATTCTATCGAGCCGGAATAAAAAGTGACGCTTCCGCCTTCATTGTAAATGCCGCCGCCGGAATCCGTAGCGCTGTTTCCGCTTATGACCGCGCCCTTTATGTCAAGGGAACCGGCCGAAATATGAACGCCGCCGCCCTTATCCGATTCGTTTCCCGTAATAAGAGTTCCGTCAAGAAGCGTCACGTTCACGCCGTCATCTAGAATTGCAAGGCCGGAGACGCCGTCGTCGTCCGCGCCCGTTATCCGCAAATCCTTTATGCTGACGGAGACATTCGTTTGCACGCAAAGCGCGCTTCCATAGCCATCCGCGTCAAGCGTGTCCTTGGGTTGGCCGGCATTCGGGCCGCTTGTGTAAAGGCCGTTGGCGCCGCTTATCGTAAGAGACCTGGCGTTAGTCTCGCCGCTTCCGTCACTTTTTAGCGTAGAGGGAACAGCCTGCGCGCCGGTCACAGTTCCGTTTATAAAAATCGTGTAATCCTTGTTTTTGTCAACAAGCTTTGAAAGCGCGCCGTCAAAGGTCAGGCAGGGGTTGATGAATGTTCCACTTTGACTTGAATAATTGGCTTTTGTCGGGTCGGCGGAGCGGGACGCGTCCACAAAAATTTCTGTCAGCTTCCAGCCCTCAAGAAGCGCGGCGGTCAATTTACAAACCGTGGATTTATTTCCGCTCGCGCCGACCGTGGTGTTAAAATACGGCTCCGCTCCATTTTGAACCCATGTCTTGGTCTCAAGGTTTTGATAAACGTTCACAATTTGCGTAAAAGCGTAGACTTCCTGGCTTCCTTTTTTAAAGCTGAACCTTGCGGAACGCGCGCCGCACGGAACGGCGTTGGCGTCGGATGAAAATTTATACTCGGAGCCGGAAAGGACGCCCGCAATGGAAGAAAGGCCGCTAATCGTCATAGTGGCTGAATCAATTGCAGATTCCGCGCCGCTTTCCAGCGCGACCAAAAGCTCAACGCTTCCCATACATCCGCTTTCTTGAATCGCGCCAAGAGGAACGCTTGCGCTGGCCGTTTGGCTTTCGCGGCCAATCTCAAACTTTTGGCTTTCGCCTTTAAGGACAGGCTTTGTCTTCTCCGCGTCCAAATAGGCCTCACATACTATTTTGTATTGAACCGCCGCATCAAGAACAGGAATGTTCACGCTGTAAGAGACAAGCCCTTCGGCGGAAACAGATATGTCGCCCTGCGCCGCCTCGTAGCGAACCGTCTCGTCGCCGACTTTGACAGCAGTAAATTTATACGCGAATCCTTGCAAGTCCGCGCCGGCCATCTGCGGAAAGGCCGACTTGGAGATTGCCGGGCTGTTTGTCATTCCCGCGCTTGACGCGGGAATCTTATTCAAAGCGGCGGCAATTTCTTCCGGGAAGGCGCCGCTTGCGAATGCTGTTCCCGTGACCGAAGCGTATTTTTGCGCGGCCGCCGTTCCTCCAATGCCGCCGTTTGCAGCGCCGGCCGCAGTTCCTCCAATGCCGCCCGCGCTTGCGTCGCGCGCCAAGTCGGAGCAAGAGGCAAAAACAAAAGAGAAAATGGCGAATGTCAAAAGAAAAATAATGCTTCGTTTCATCAAGCGCTCTCCGTCACAGCGTCAATCTCCAACATAATCGCAATTCCAAGCGGCGTTGACAATTTTGTCATTCTTGCCGTCAGAGTTTTCTATTACAATGGCGTCTTTTTGCGCGCTGGAGCCTTTGTAGTTCACAGTCCCTATTCCATATGAGGAGCAATAAAAAGCCTTGGCGCAAATTTTCACAACAGAAACAGGGATGGTTATGGTTTCAAGTTTTTTGGCTTCCCAGAAAGCGCTTTCTCCAATCTCAGTAACTCCGTCAGGTATCACTATGCTAGTGACCTGAGGCGGACCATAATTCAAAAATCCTGATGGGATTTTTTTCTAGCTTTCTGGAAGTTCCACGCTTTGCAACTTGTTGCAATATACGAAAAGGTTCCGTCCCAATTCTGTAACGATGTCAGGCAAATCGATTGAAACAAGGTTACTCGCCCTGTCAAAGGCATTTTGCTCTATTTTTTTCATCGTGACATTCGATTCAAAAGTTATCGTCTTGATTTTAGAATTTGCAAACGCGTTGGCTCCGATAACTTCAACTTCCGCAGGAACAGAGAAAGAGCTGTCTACCTCATTTTTGTTGGAATACATGACAAGAGTTTTTCCGTCTTTTGAATACAGCGCGTTTCCGCTGTTCTTAAAATACGGGCTGTTTTCAGCCACGACAATGTTTGTCGGAGCATACATGAAGTAGTCGCCGTTTACGCTTGTCACTGTTGAAGGGATATATAAATTTTCAAGATAGCTGCAATCCCAAAAACTGCCAAGCGTCGTGATTCCTTCCGGCAAAAGCAGCTCGCAAAGGCCGTCGCAATTCTGGAATGACGGCAATACGGCAATTCCGACTGTTTGTGACATGTCAAGCTTTATTCTTGTGTCGTGTGAAGACTCGTAGGCGGCTTTTATGGCGGACACAATGGAAGAAACGTTATCGCTAGTAATCGAGCCTTCAACAGCCACCGTTCCCGAAGTTCCCGCAAGGCTCTGAATTTCAGAAATCGCTTTTTCAACATCGGCATAACCGACAATCTTCACTTCAAATTCTCCGCCGTAAGTCTTTCCGCCGCAAGCGGCCGTAACGCAAATCATATAGCTGCCTACGGGAACGTCAAGCAAGGTCACGCTGTCAGTTCCAGTCGTGTAATAACTTTGTGGGAGCGTTTCGCCGTGGTATGTCACGCTGAATGTGTAAGAAACGTCGCTTGCGTTGGAGCTGAAGGTGAACTTCTTTTGCGCAAAGTCCTTGGGCAAAACGCTTTTGTCAACCGTTATCGTTATGTCGTCGTAAAGGTCTTCCAATGACGCGCTTCCGCCGCTAACGCAAAGAGCCGCCTCGCCAGACGCGGCAGCCGCCACGCCGTATTTGTCGCCATAAAAATATTCTGCAGCCGCTGCGCCCGCGTTGCTTGCGCCATAGTCTTTTGTAAAGTCAACCGGCGCGGCATGCGTCGGAACGTCGTCGCTTGACACTCCGATTTTGGCCTTGCGCTCGCCCGACGCGTCCGTTGTTTTTAGCGCGCCCAGTATTTGGATTTTCGCGCCGCTGGAAAGATAAAGGTTTGAGGCGGCGGTCGAAGCGGCGGCTCCGTGGGTGTTTCCGTAAACGGTGACGGCTCCCCTTATTTTTAGCGAAGCGCCGCCGCTTGCAAAAATTCCTCCGGCGTACCATATGGCGTGGTTACTCTCCACAACGACGTCGCCTGCCAAAGTCAAGTCGCCCCCGTTTCCAAGGTAAATTCCCGCGCCGCCCGCTACCGGAAAGTCGCTTTCGTGCAAGCCGCCTGTCACGCGCAAATTTTTCAAGGTTACAGGAACCCTTGTTTCTATCATAAGGGCGCGTCCGTTTTGTTTTGCGTCAAGCGCGGCGGCGGGCTTTGAGTCCGTTCCAAGAGCGCCCAAGCCTTCAATCGTTATCGAGCGCGCCTTTCCATCCAAATCAGAAGAAAGGTCCGCGCAGCCTTCCACAGTTCCCGAAACGTAAATTTTATAATCCTTGCCGGCGGCGCCCGTCGACTTTATCACCGCCACGGCCTTGTTCAAAGTTTCAAAGGGAGAGTAAGGGTTTCCGTCGTTTGAGTCGCTCTTGCCCTTGGCGCCGGAAATGCCGGTGTCGCCCACGTAGAAAAGCGTTCTAGAAAAAGCCGAAAGCGCGGCCTCGCCAACCTCAAGAGCGCCGCCCGACACCGTCACGCCGGCGGTTCCGCCAGACGAAAGCCAATAGTTTGTCGTCGCGCCGTCAAAGACATTGATTCCTTCCCAAAAGCCGCAGGCCAAAACGCCGTCAGACTTGTAAAGGCGGATGTAGACGTCGTAATAGCCGCTTTGGATTGAAGCGACGTTTATCCCGAGCGTTGTTCCGACAACGCTGACCTCAGGACTTGCCGCCTCCCATCGCGGACCGGAACATTCCACAGTCGCGCCCATTATCGTCGCAGGAACTGTCATCTCAAGAGCGACGCTTCCGCTTCCATCCTTGCATGGAACGAGCGTAAAAACATGGCTAAAGACCTGCTCTTCTTCCTTAGGCTCAAAGCCGTAGAAATCCGTCATCATCGGAATTTTTGTGGCAGCCTCGCGCAAGCCGCAAGTTACCGTCCACTTTTCGCCCATTCCAAGCGAGATGGAAAACAAGCGCGCGGTCGCGGGCGTGTCTCCAAACTCGCCGTTTTCAACAAGTCCGGATTGGCTTGTGGCCGTGGCAAAAAATTCGTATTTTGTCATGTCGTCCGCGTCCGGCGCGGCGGACTTTAAAACGCCGTCGGCCTCTTGGCCGCAAGATAAAAAATTCGCGTCCGTAAAAAATGAAAGGGCCTTTTGCGGAACCGCGCTCGCGCTTGCAAGCGTTCCTCTAAACGTGACTTTTTTTGCTGGAACTTTGGAAGGATTAGAAGAATTTTGCGGAACAAGCGGAGCCTCGCCCGCCATGCCGGAACAAGCGAAGAATGTCAGGGCGGAAAAAAGAGAAAGCGCAAGAAAAATATATTTCTTGAACAGAATTTATTGTCCATAAAATTCTTCCTAAGCCCAAACATTATACCAGCCAACGCGCGCCTCGTCAACAAAAGCGTCTTGCCGTTTCTGATTTTTTTCATTATATTATAATATAGTATGAAAAAACATTTCGCATTCACTCTTGTCACGCTGCTTTTGGCCGCAAGCCTTTTCGCGGCGGACGTTTTCGCAAGCCCGGCGGGCTACGGCCCCGACTGGAACGTTGTCGTCAGCATTGACGAGCAAAGAACTTATGTCTACAAAAAGGGCGAGCTGGTCAAAAAGATGGTTTGCTCCACCGGCCTGATTGACGGCGACAACGACACGCCGCTTGGCGACTACATCATAAACGAAAGCGGCCAAAAGCGCGGAACTTCGTTCTTCTCAAAGCGCTTTGGCGAAGGCGCGCGCTGGTGGGTCGGCTTTATCGGCGGCGTGTATCTTTTTCATTCCGTTCCGATTGACGCGGCCGGAAACATCATTCCAGAAGAAGCGGCGAAACTTGGACAGCCCGCGAGCCACGGCTGCGTGCGCCTTAGCATGGAAGACGCCAAGTGGTTCTACGACACCGTTCCAGACCAAGCTAAACTTCACATACAAAAAGAGGCAGTAAAATAGCGGCAAGATAAACTAATTCAAGGCCATAAGGCTTTGTTAGCCGCATAAGCGGCAACATTCGCGCTCGCGACAAAGCTCGCGCGAACAGCCGCATTATTAGGAGATAAAAAAATGGCGAAAAAAACACCGATAACGCTTTTGGCGGGTTACTTGGGAGCGGGAAAGACAACGCTCCTCAACTACATTCTAAACAACCAAAAAGGCTACAAGGTGGCCGTAATCGTAAACGACATCGGCGAGGTCAACGTTGACGCTTCCCTCATTTCAAAAGAGGCCAACATCACCGACAGCTCTAGCTTGGTTCCGCTTACAAACGGCTGCATTTGCTGTACGCTAAAGACAGACCTTGTCCAGCAAATCGAAGGCCTAATCAAGACAGGAAAATTCGACTACATTTTAATCGAAGCCTCGGGCGTTTGCGAACCGATGCCGATCGCGTCGGCCATCGAGCAAATCGACTCCGGCTACATCGACAACTTGGTGAGCGTAGTGGACGCGATGCGCCTTGCCACCGAGTTTGACGAAGGAAACGCGCTCCTTAAAAAAGACATGGAAGAAGAGGACATCGAATCTCTCTTGGTCCAGCAAATCGAATTCTGCAACACGCTCGTCATAAACAAAGTTGATTTGGTCAACGAGGAACAGCTTAAGAAAATCCGCGCTGTCGTAAAAAAATTGCAGCCCAACGCCAAGGTGATTGAAACGACAAAGTGCGCCGTTGACCTTTCGCAAATTTTGGGAACCAACGAGTTTGACTTTGAAAAAGTTTACGAAAGCGCGGGCTGGGTTGCCGAGCTTAACAAGGCCGACGCCGAAGGCTACGACGAGGACGAAGCCCGCGGACACCATCACCACGACGACGATGATGACGACGACCACGACGAGCATGAGCATCACCACCACGACCATGACGACGACCACGACCACGAAGGCCACGAGCATCATCACCACCACCACGAGCACAAGCACGAAGGAGATTCCGGAAGCGACGACGACGAGTACGGAATCGGAAGCTTCATCTACTACCGCCGCATTCCCTTTGACAGGCAAAAGCTGGACAAGGTTGCCAGCGCCTGGCCCAAGAACATCATCCGCTCAAAGGGCATAATGTGGTTTGACGACGAGCCTGACATGATTTACGTTTTGGAAACGACCGGCCGCCAAATCGTCGCGGGCATTTCCGGCCAGTGGCTTGCCACCGCCCCCAAGGCCGAGCAAGAAGCGATTCTTGCCCAAGACCCCGAGATGAAAAAGAACTGGGACGAAAAGCTTGGCGACCGCATGGTAAAGCTTTGCATCATCGGAACGCATCTGGACAAAGAGGCGATTTCAAAACAGCTTGACAGCGCTTTGGCGAACTAAAACTGTTGCATGACAAAAAAAGCGCGGCTTGGTTAAACCAGGTCGCGTTTTTTTTTACGAACGATGCGCCTTCGGCGCATAGGCATCAACGCTTTTCTTTACTTACTCAAACATGTTTATTTCCATCACATCATAAAAATTGCAATGCAAAGCCAAGGCCAAGGAATTGATTGTTTCTCCGCTGGCGCGATTTATGTCTTTTGCGCCGATTTCGTATTGTTGCAAAGTTCGCAAATTGACGCCCGACAACTCAGCCAAATATTTTTGAGTAAGTCCGCGCAGTTTTCGCAAACGCTGTAAATTCGTCTCTTTTTTTACTTTTTTTCTTTCTATCAAATCGTTCATCACATCCAAAAATTTTTCTTGTGGAGCTTCGTGGAGGGGATGATACATATTCACCACTTGAGAAAACGGAACAAATTCGCGTATTTTTGCAAAAGAACGATTTGTCTCCCATTGGTAGTAGGCCATAATCCATCCCGCCCAATATTCCGGCGAACGCTCAAACCGAACAAAAGTTTTTTTGTCTGCGCTAAAGCCAACCCTATCAAAAATCGCCAAGGCCAATTCCGTTCCCGAACAACCGCAAACAAAAAGCGGAGACCCCTCCTCTATGGCTTTTGCAACTTTTGAGGCGATAAAAAAATCATAAAAAGAGTCAGCGGAAACCCCGCATCCGTTCACCGCAAAATCAACCGCAAACCCCATGTTTTTCATAACATTAGAAAGATAAAATTTATCATAAGCGTGGATCATCTTTTTTCACCTCCTGCAAAATCATGTCACGAATATATAAACCTGAAATATCAGAATCTTCCAACAGTTTTTTATAATCCGCCCGAGCTTTTTCCATACGCCCCAAACGCAAGGCGCAATACTTATTTCCGTGCGCAATCTCATAATTTTTGAATTTTATTTTATCAAAGGAGCGTTCGCTTTTAAGAACAACCTGCTCTCCAAGTTTTCCAAGCTTCATGGCCTTTTGAAGCATTGCGTAAGAAATTTGATTTGACAAAAACGCTTGGGCAAAAGAAAAATACGAATCATCCGCCCTATAGCCTTTTATAATGTCGAATTGAGATATGTCCAAAAGAAAATTGTTTTTTAAGTAATACGCGCCTTGTCTCATAATCGCAGTATCCATATCAAAACGGCGATTAGCTACAAGAATCGCAAGCCAATGAAGCGTACAAAATTCCTTAGCCTGCAAATCCAAAACACGCAAGCCTTCTGTTTTCAATTCATAGCAGTTTGAAAAACCGTCATTGTTTGTAGGGCATGCCCATTCCTTTGCAAGTTCAATATTCTGCGTGCAATAAAAACCGCGGCCATAATCATTGTAGGCTTTGCCCGCGCCAAAAACAGGTTTTGAGATTATCTTTTCTGAACCATGATACAACAGGAGCTTTGACACAACCACTTTATACTTCTAAAGAAGTAGTTTTGTCAAGCCCCTTTTTTTATTATTGAGGCGCGATAATATTAATCGCGCCTCAAAAGGAACGAGTCAAGGCCTTGAGCGTAGCGCGCCTTGACCGTTCCTACTTCTTCAAAAACAACTCCGCGCGAATCATGACCGTGTCTTGGTACCAGTCAATCAAAAGCGAAAATAGCTCGTCCTCGTAGCCGTCAAGGCTGACCTTGAATTTCCAGACGGCGGCGGAATTGAATTTTTCGCGGGGAACGTCTTCCAGCGCGACCCAGCGGCCGTTGTACAAAATCTGGCATTTGGCGCGGTCCGAAAGGTCCATGCCGTTCTTTCCGTCGCGGGCGGAGACAAGCAATTTAATCGGCCTGCTTTCGCCCGCCGAAAAGTTAATGTCAATCGCCTTCTCTTCCTTTGTGACTTCAAAATTTTCCCACCAAACGTAGGAACCAACGGCCACCTTGGCGCGATACATTCCGGGCTTTAAGAAAACAGGCTTTATGTGGTAGGCCTTTAATTTGGAAGCAGGCCGTTCGGCAGTCAAGCCTTTTTTGTCGGCCGCGCCTTCGACAAAGACGCGCGCAGAGCCTTCCACTTCCTTGATTTCCGTTCCGTTGGTAAAGAACAAGGCTCGCGCGCTTATGTGGCTTGCGGGCGCGGAAGTTTGCGGCAATTTTATAGTCATGTTGACGGGCGTGTAAACCGAGCGCAAAATGGTGCGGTGAACCCAGCCTTCGGTCCACAAGTACCAGGCTCCGGCCGCCGCCGCGCCGCACAAGACGAGCGCCACAAAAAAATCTTTCCACACGTTGCGCTTTTTCTTGTACGCGGCCTCCTTTAATTGGCGCGGGCTTATGACCATCTTGGCAAGCTCCACGCGAATGGCGTGCGTGTCATAATGCTTAAGGTAATTCTTTACGATTTTAATAATCGGGTCTACGCTCTTAAAGCGCCGTTTTGCTTTTGGCGCCATCATCTTTTTTATCAGCTTGCAAAGTTCCGCCGGAATTTTTTTGTCAAACTTGCGCGGGTCAACAAAGCGGCCCTTCCGCGCCTTTTCGTACATTTCCTCCTGCGTTTCCGCCGTGTAAGGCTTTTGGCCGGTCACCATCTCGTAGAGCATTACGCCAAGCGCATAGATGTCGGCGCGCTGGTCAACGCCGCTAGAGTTCTTGAATTGTTCCGGCGGCATGTAGCTGGGCGTTCCCAAAACAACGCCGTCCTTTGTTGTCCTGTCGTCGGAATCGTCGCTCGCGATTCCAAAGTCGGTCACCTTTATTTCGCCGCGCTTGGAAAGCAAAATGTTTCCGGGCTTTATGTCGCGGTGAACCACGGCTTTTTTGTGCGCGAACCTAAGGCCGTAAAGGGAGTCTTGCATTACGAGCATTGAAACTTGCGGAGAAATCGAGCCCTGCTTTTTTATCAGCTTGTCAAGCGAAAGGCCGTCAACAAATTCCTCAACAATAAAACGGCCGCCCGCCTCCGTAAAATAGTCGAACAAGCGGACGATGTAAGGGCTTTGCATCTCCAAAAGAATTTTGGCTTCTTTTAAAAAGCGCTCCTTGGCCATCGCGGAGCCGCGCGTCATTAGCTTTTTTATTATGACAGGCTTCTTAAGCTCGGGGTGCGTGGACTTGTAAATCGCGCCCATTCCGCCTTGCGCTATTTGTCCTTGAATCTTGTACTTTCCAATCATGTCGGGGGTGTCGCTCATATAAAACTCCTTTTATTTTTCTACGCTTACAATGTCATTTTTTGGGTCGAATGTCTTGTCCGGCATGACGACCGCGATGTTTTGCTTTTTTGGGTTGTGAATCTGAACGTAAAAGCCGCCCTGCCGCAAGAGATAATTTTCGGGAACGGGCCGGTGGCCGCCAATCGCGCGCGCCTCAACACCTTTAGGCGGCTTGCAAAGCGCCGTTAAAATTTTATCCACGCCGCCAAGCCGAGCCTCGTCGTTGGCCGTCCAAGTAAGGCCGTAAACCGTTCTCTCGTCAAGCGGGGCCGCGACCAAATCTTCGCGGCTGTAAAAATCCATCGGCTCGGCGTGGCTTACAAAAAAATTGCCGGCGCAGGCGCAAAGCGGAAGCGCTTTTTCAAATTCGTAAACCGCGTCCAAAACTTCCTTTCCGTAAACGGCCTTCATAAATTCAAAAACCATTTGCCCCTCGCTCGCGAATTTTCTAAACGGAAAATTTCCTTCGCCGCGCTCGTTGGCGATGTTTTCGTGATTTCCCTTTAGGCAGTGGAAATTTTTGGGCCACAAATACTTGGCTTTCATGACGGCCAAAAGCGCGGCCAAGCCTTCCGCCATTTCCTCGCGCATCGAAGGCGAATCATAAACGCCGCCCTCAAAGTCGAACAGACCGGGGGTGTCGATGATATTGATCTTAG
>ONET01000018.1 GCA_900316905.1 uncultured Treponema sp. | reverse complement strand
GGCGGCCTCCCGGTTGGCCTTGGTGTTCCACTTTATCTTTGAGACCTTTTTTTCGCCGTTCTTTTTTATGTCTTCCTTTTGCTCCTGGGCGGCGGCGCTTCCGTCGTCGTATATGTCCACCGGAACTTCAGCCTTTTCGCAAAAGGCCAGCGCGCAAAGCAGGGCGGCCGTTAGGGCCATCAACGTCTTTTTCATTTGTTTCTCCGTGTTTTTGTTTTTATATTGAATAAACATGCGGGTAAAAAAAAGGTAACAAGGCGGCGGCGGACAAATATAAAAAAATTGTTTTTTTTTCTTGACAAGTAAAAAAAACAGCGCTAAAATTAATCTAAAAGCGGACATTGTGTCTGTTTTTAAAAAATAAGGAGGTTTTTTCATTATGAAAAAATTGATTGGAACAGTAGCCGTAGCCGCCTTGTTGGCCACAGCTGCTTTCGCGGAAGGTATTTCTTTCGGATCTTGGGGACGCGGTCTCTTCATCGTTGGCAACGGCAAGTCTGCTGACCACGCGGGAAGCAACAGCGTAACTTCATGGATTGGACAGTCTTGGGGCGGACCCTCTCCCCGTACAGCCTTGGGCGTTTCAGGATCTTCTGACAACATGGGATTCGTAATGGACATCCATGGAAACGGCAGCGGACTCGGAATGGGCGACAACGCCTTGATCTGGGCGAAACCCGTTGACGCTGTAAAAATCGTCTTGGCCGCCAAAAACGACCAGAACTGGCTCCGAAACGACTTGGCCGCTTACGGCTTGTGGGGATGGGACCGTCTTGGCGTTGTAGGTGACGTTGGCGAAGGCTTCATCTTCCCCGCCATCCTCAACAAGAACCTCGCTGTTTCTGTAACACCGATCGAAGGCCTCTTCATCGGCTTTGGTTTCAACACATCATTCGGCGACTGGGGCAACACTGGAGCCGGTCCTGGAAACATCACAGAGTACAGCTATGACAGCGGAAACCGCCTCATCGACCAGCTCGGACGCACTTCTGCGTTCGCCGCTTCTTACACACTCGCCAACATTGGTACAATCAAGGCTGGCGTTCAGTTCCAGGGCAAGCAGTACAACAAGGACAACGAGCGCAAGGACCGCATCGAAATCGACGCCGCCTTTGAGTTCAACGCCATTGAGACTGTAAAGGCCGCCGTCGGAGCCAAGATTCCGTTGATCGGAAACTACAACTCTAACCGCGGAGCTGAGCCCATCCAACTCAACCTCGCCGCCAACTTGAACTTCATCGACAACTTGACAATCCATGTTGTTTCTGGATTCAAGTTCAACGCTCCCAACGGCAGAGCTGTTGATCCCAAGCAGGACGGATGCCTTGGATTCATGATCGGCGGTGGAGCCGACTTCGGATTCTCTAACGGACTTGGCGTATTCGCCGACGTTCGCTATGCCAGCAACATCTACAAGGGTGGATCTACAGACGAAGCCAAGGACAACTTGGTATTCGGCGCTGGCGTGACAAAGGGCTTCTCTAACGGCGTAATCGGCGTTGCCTTCGAAGGCTCAACAAACGCCTATGGCCGCAACGACTTTGTTTACAACAAGGACTTGGCTTGGGAAATCCCTGTTAAGTTCGAGTACTGGTTCTAAGCTTAGCTTAGGCTAGACCGACTTGCCGCTTTTTGCGGCAAAAAGCCGCCCGCAAGGGCGGCTTTTTTTTGTTCCTCTTCCCAAAGCGGGCAAAAAGCGCTAATATAGTAAAGATATGGCTGGAGCAAAAAAAAGCGGCGCTTTGGCGGCGGATGTCATTTCCGTCAAGGGCGCCCGGGAACACAATTTAAAGAACGTCAGCGTGGATTTGCCGCGCAACAAGTTGGTGGTAATAAGCGGCCTTTCGGGAAGCGGAAAGTCTTCGCTGGCCTTTGACACGCTTTTTGCGGAAGGGCAGCGGCGCTATATGGAAAGCCTTTCCAGCTACGCGCGGCAGTTTATGGGCGCCATGGACAAGCCCGACGTTGACATGATAGAAGGCCTTAGCCCGGCCATTTCGATTGAGCAAAAGACAACCCGCAACAATCCTAGGTCCACCGTTGGAACGGTGACGGAAATATACGACTACTACCGCTTGCTTTACGCGCGCATTGGAAAGGCCCACTGCCCAAATTGCGGCCGCGAAATAAACGAGCAGAGCGTTGACCAAATAATCGACGCGATTATGGCTTGGGGCGAAGGCGAGCGCCTTACGATTTTGGCGCCGGTGATTCGCGGAAAAAAGGGCGAGCACCAAAAAATTTTTGAGGACGCCAAAAAGTCCGGCTTTGTCCGCGCCCGCGTTGACGGAATCATGTGCGACCTTGACGAGACGGCAAAGCTGGACAAGCAAAAAAAGCATACGATTGAATTGGTGGTGGACCGCATTGTCCTAAAGGCCGACGTAAGAAAGAGGCTTGCAGGCTCTTTGGAGACCGCCTTGAATTCCGCCAACGGAATAGTCATTGTCTTGCGCCGGGTTCCGCAAGGAGATTCGTACACAGAGCAGGAAGTTTTCTTTAGCCAAAAAAACGCCTGCCCCGACTGCGGAATTTCAATCCCGGAATTGCAGCCCAGGCTTTTTTCATTCAACAACCCCTTTGGCGCCTGCCCCGAATGTTCCGGCATAGGGCAAAAGATGGAATGGGACTTGGCAAAAATCATTCCCGACAAGACAAAGTCCTTTAACGAAGGCGGCTTGCCCTTTTACAATCCCGACAGCGAATGGAACAGTTCCATGTTTGGCGCGGTCGCCAAGGCCGGCGACTTTTCTCTTGACACGCCGCTTGAAAAGCTTACGGCCAAGCAGTTTGACTTTTTGATGAACGGCGACCAAAAAAAAGTCTTGCATTGGATTTACCAAAAGCAAAGCGGCGAGGGCTTTTCTGAATACAAGCGGCCTTGGCCGGGCGTCATCGCCGACATGAGCCGCCGCCATTCCGAGGCTTGGGGAGAGGCCCAGCGCGTCCGCATGGAAGAAAAATTCATGTCGGTCAGCGAGTGCTCGTCTTGCAAGGGAGCGCGCTTGCGCCATGAGGCGCTGGGCGTAACGGTTGGCGGCAAGAACATAATTGAGCTTACATCATTGAGCGTCTTGGAGACAATCGATTTTTTTGACAAGATAAAGTTCAGCAAGACGGAACTGCAGATAGCCGCGCAAATCATAAAGGAAATTAGGGCCAGGCTTGACTTTTTAAAGAACGTGGGCCTTGAATACCTTACGCTTGACAGAAACGCCGGAACATTGAGCGGCGGCGAGGCCCAGCGCATAAGGCTGGCCACGCAAATTGGAAGCGCTCTTACCGGCGTCATGTACATTTTGGACGAGCCGAGCATTGGCCTTCACCAGCGCGACAACCAGCGCTTGATTGACACGCTTGTGCGCCTGCGCGATTTGGGAAACACCGTAATTGTGGTTGAGCACGACGAGCAGACTTTGCGCACCGCCGACTACTTGATTGACATGGGGCCGGGCGCGGGCGTGAACGGCGGAAACGTCGTGGCGGCCGGAACACCGGCGCAAGTGGCCAAGGTCAAGCAAAGCGTGACGGGCCAGTATTTGGCCGGAACCTTGCGCATGGACATTCCCAAAAAACGGCGGCCGGGAAACGGAAACTTTTTGACTGTCTACGGCGCGCGCGAGCACAACCTAAAGAACATCGACGTTCAAATTCCGCTTGGAACTTTCACATGCATCACGGGCGTTTCGGGAAGCGGAAAGTCCACGCTTTTGAGCGACATACTTTATCCGGCCGCCTCCAACAAAACGATGCGGACAAAGTATCCTGTTGGCGCGCATGAAAAAATCGAAGGCTTTTCGGCGATTGACAAAGTGATAAACATTGACCAAAGCCCCATCGGCCGCACGCCGCGCTCCAATCCGGCCACTTACATCGGCGTGTTCAACGCGATAAGGGATTTGTTCGCGTCCTTGCCCGAAAGCAAGGCGCAAGGCTTTTTGCCAGGCCGCTTTAGCTTTAACGTAAGGGGCGGCCGCTGCGAAAACTGCCAGGGCGCTGGAACGATTCAAATAGAAATGAATTTTTTGCCGGACGTTTACATTCAGTGCGACGTTTGCCACGGAAAGCGCTTTAACAAGGAAACGCTGGACATCCTTTACAAGGGAAAGAGCATCAACGACGTTCTTAACATGACGGTTGACGAAGCCTGCGACTTTTTTGTTTCGATTCCGCACATTTCAAGAAAGCTTGAGACGCTTAAGTCGGTGGGCTTGGGCTACATTGAGCTTGGCCAGTCGGCGCTTACTTTGAGCGGCGGCGAGGCCCAGCGCGTCAAGCTTGCCAACGAGCTTAGCAAGGTGAGCAGCGGAAAGACTTTGTACATTTTGGACGAGCCGACGACCGGCCTTCATTTTGCCGACGTAAAGCAATTGATGGCGGTAATCCAGCGCCTGGTGGACGCGGGAAACAGCGTGGTGATGATTGAGCACAACCTTGACGTGATTTGCCAAGCCGACTGGATAATCGACTTGGGGCCGGAGGGCGGAAGCGGCGGCGGCAATTTGGTCGCGGTCGGAACTCCCGAGCAAGTGGCCAAGCGCCAAGAGTCGTGGACGGGCTTTTACATTAAGGAAACTTTGGAAAGCGCCAAGGCAAAGGAAGGAAAGTCTTGAGCTTGGCGCGATAAAAAAAAGTTAGCGGTTAAAAAAAGTTGCTGGTAAAAAAAAGTTGCTTTAAGAAAATTCTTTTCCTCTTTGCGGCATGGGCGCTTTTTGCCGGATTTGTTTTTGCGGCGGAAGAAAAGGGCGAGGAAAGCTCGGGCGCGGCCGCAAGCGTGGTTCGAAGCAAGGAAGAAGCCGACGCAAGCCGCTTGGAAAAAGCGAAGGGCGAGGAAAGTTCCGACGAAAAAAGCGGCGACAAAACCGGCGCGGCCGCTGGCGAAAGTTCCGGCGAAAAAAGCGGCGAAGACTCCCAAAAAGAGGAGGGCGCGAAAGGCAAAAAGAAAAAGAAGTCCAAGAAAAGCGGCGCGGAAGAAGAGGGCGCGGAAAACAAAGACTCCAGAACCGTCATCACAATCATGAACGCGCTTAGGAGCGGAAACAAAAAGGACGAAAAAAACGGCGACGAGCTTTTGACCTTTGAGGGCAACGTGAAAATTTCCGTGGAAAAGGGCGGAACAAAAACCGTGATTTCGGCCGACAAGGTTTCTTACAACCGCGCGCGCGACATGCTCTTTGCCGAAGGAGCCGTGCGCTTGGAGCAAACCGAAAGCAGCGGGGCCACCCAGTCCATTGCGAGCGACAGCCTTTTGTTCAACACGGAAACGCTTGAGGGCGTGTTTGACAATTCGCGCGTGGTCAAGGCCGAAAGCAACGCCATCAATTTGCCAAGCGGCTCCAAAATCACCGTGGCCTCGGACTTGTTCGCGCGCGACGACATTGGCACGATTTCTTTTAAGAACGGCTCCTTGACTTTTTGCGACGACCAAGAAAACCCTCACTGGCGGATCAAGGCCAGCCGCATTTGGCTTTTGCCCGGAAACGAGTTCGCGTTTTTGAACGCGCTCGTTTATGTTGGCCCCGTTCCGGTAATGTATCTTCCGGCCTTTTATTATCCAAAGGACGAGCTGATTTTTAACCCCGTCTTTGGCTACAGGAACCGCGCGGGCTATTTTTTCCAGACTTCTACATACATCTTTGGCCGAAAGCCTCTTGACACTTCTTCCAGCTCGTCGTCGAGCGGCAAGGAAGACGACATTTTGGGCGACTACTTTAGCTTGATTAAGCCGACCAAGCTTATGGACCAAAAGCGCGAGGGCTTGATTCTTCACAATCTGGACACGGAATACAAGGGCGACACTTCCAATTACTTGAAAATAATTTTGGACTATTACACCAACTTGGGCGTGGCCACAGGTTTGGCCGGCTCCTACAAGGGCGGCGACGGAATTCCTGCCGTCGAAGCCAGCGCTGTCTTGGGTTTTTCCAACACGGTCTTTAAGGGAGCGTCGGAGCAGCGATGGTATCCGTTTGGAAAAAGCGGAACCGTTTACAAGGACACTTCAAATTTCATGGGCATTTGGTTTCCATTTAGATACAAGGCAAATTTCAAGATTAGCGGAACTGTTCCGTTCAATTACTCTTTGTCGCTTCCGATTTATTCCGACCCTTACTTTAACTACGACTTTGGCGACAGAAACGAAACGATGGACTGGTTCAGCTATCTTTTGAACAATCCCAACCAAGACCCTTCGACCAAGACCGAGTCCGAAAAGGAAAGCGCGGCGGAAGTCACTTCGTTCGCTTGGAACAGCAGCGCCTCCTACACAGTTCCAGTTCCGGAAGCGTTGAAGCCTTATGTAAATTCGCTTTCGATTTCTTCTTTTAATTCGTCGATTTCTTTTAGCGAAAAGCAAGCGAATTTTACCGACTTGTCAAGCCAGCAGACTTCGGACGAATGGTCCAAGTACACGCCCAACAGAAAGTTTTTCTATCCGTCAACCGTTACGCCCTTGAACGCCGGCCTTAGAATTTCGGGAACGATTTTTTCTACGACAAAAAGTTCGGCCGCCAAAAGCTCCAAGTCCGACAAGCAGCTTGCGTTTGAGTTGCAGAGCCCCGCCTTTGACATTGACGGAAAGGAAGCGGCCGACGGCGAAAAGGACGGCGGCGAAAAGGGCGACGGAAAGAAAAACGACGGCGGAAAAAACGGCGGCGGCCAAAAAATCGCGGGCGGCGATGGCGAAAAAAAATCAGACGAGGCCGACTCTTTGGCCGGGCCTGACCTTTTGCCGGACTTGTCGTATTCGCTTCCTTCCATGAGCGAGCTTACGCCTTTTTCGTATTCGCTGAATTATTCTTTTAGCCCGGACTTTTCTTCGCAGTTGACTTACGCTTCCGAGGCTTTGAATTCGGCCGGCGACTTTGACTTTAACAAGCCTAAATCTTCTTACATCCAAGTGAAAACGCCGCTCGCGCTAAATTCCGACCTAAGCTTTTATGACAAGCTTTTTAGCGTGACCAACAACATAACTTTTGAGCCGCTCTACCAAAAGCACCCTTACATAGCCGAATCGCAAACAGAGTCAAACGGCTTGAACAACGGCGGCTACTCTCAGTCGGCAAAGCGCTCGCTTATTGAAACCGACTACAAGGCCAGCTACATGAAGCTTTACAGCTCCAACTCGGTTTCCTTTAGGCCTTTGGTTTACTTCAAGCACTTTAAGGAATCGCAGATATCGTGGAACACGACGATCAACTGGCTGCGCACGGAATTCATAGGCGACGCGGACAATCCTGAATGGGATTATTTGACCGTTGACTGGAACAGCAAGGAATCTATCACGTCCCACAATTTGAGCGCCACCGTCGCCGCCAACGAATTGGGCGAGCGCTTTAAGCAAAGCCTTACTTTGACGGCCACGCTTCCGCCGCAAGTTGACAAGTACTACGGAACGCTCAACTTGACCTTTCCTTACGTGACTATGACAGGCGAAACAGGAATCTCCAAGAAAAGCGCGACGGATTCCACATGGAAAAAAGAGCCCTTTAGGCAGTCAATGTCGGTGACGCTTTTTAACTCAAAGTTAAAGTTCACGGAGTCCTACAATTACGACATGGAAGAAAGTCGCCACGACGACATGAAGCTGGCCTTGTCCTACGAAGGCTTGCAAGCCTCTTACACGATGCGCTATACGACCACTTATGACTTTGACAGCGACAAGGGCTGGGTCGCGAACGCCAACAAGGAATTTGTTCCATACTCTTTGTCTTTGGCGTACAGTTCCTCCAACAAGACGTTTAAACAATGGAAGAACCGTATAGAAGTTTCGCCGGGCCTTTCGACCAGCGTTTCCTACGACTTTGTGCGGCCGACCCAGTCGTACTTTATTTTCACTCCTTCAGTCACATTTAGGCTGAACAAGCTCTTTTACATAAAATTCGCCGCGGAGTCGCGAAATGACGTCATCTACCGCTACTTTCAGGACGCCGCGGGACAACACGGCCGCATTCCTGGCGAGACGAACCCCTTCATTGACTTGATTAACGGCTTTAGGTTTGACGACGAAAACTTAAGAAAGTCCAGCGGCTTTAAGCTTAAGTCTTTGGTCATCCAAATGACCCACGACTTGCACGACTGGGACTTTAGCATGAAGCTTAAGATTTCGCCGCGCCTTGTGACAAGCAACGACGGAAAAAAATACTACGACTTTTCGCCGTACTTTTCTTTGTCCGTCGTATGGCGGCCCATGGACAGCATCAAGACAAAAATCGCCGACAAGTACGGCGACTTTGTCTTGAATTCAAGCGAATCGGGTGAGTGATGGCGGCCGTATTATTCCAGCGAACTAGTCACGCGCTTTTCGTTGAAAAAGAGCAAGATCAAGCCGCCGGCCACGCAGCAGGCCGAAGCGCAAATCGCGACCAAGCGGTAGCCAAAGTCCGCGCCGTTTGAGCGCGAAATTGTGGCCAGGCTGGTAAAGGCCAGCATGGCGGCGCTTTGGCCCAGCTTAAAGGCAAAGGTGCGCGCGGCGAAGAACATTCCGGCGCGGTTTTGGCCGCTGGCGGCGGCCTCGGCTTGCGCTATGTCGGCGACCATCGCTTGCGGAAGGATTCCAAAGGCCGCCATCGGGAAGGCCGCCGCCAAAACGATTATGACAGCCTGCGCTTTTTCGGGCAGCGCTAGCGGCTTTCCGCACAGGCCGGTGAACAAAAAGTCGGCGGCAAAAAAGCAAAATGCCGCGACGACAACTTTTTTCTTTCCAAATTTTTTCGCAAGGACGTTCACCGGCCAATAGAACAAAAGCGAGGCGGCCGTAAGCCCAACGAACATCGGCGTGGCGTAGGTTTCCGGCAGCTTAAGGAGCGCGGTCACAAAGAAGGGAAGGCCGGTTTGGAACATCGTAAGGGCGAACCAATAAATCATGTCCTGGCCCACGAAAATCTTAAAGTCCTTGTTGGAAAAGGTTTTGGCCAGCGAAGAAAAAAGCGCCGTTTGCTGGCCCGCAGGCTCGGGGCAATAGTCCTTTTCTTTTAGGAAGATGCCGGGAACCAGCATCAGGGCCACGGCGAGCGCTGAAAAAAGCGCGAACGTCAAGCGCATGGCCGGAACGCGTTCCATTCCGCCCGCGATGAAGGCCGACCAAACGACCGGCGCGGCGTAGGAAATGGCGGTTCCGACTATAAAGGTCAGCGAAATGCTGGTGGAAAGCGCCAATTTTTCTTCCTGGCTTTTGGCAAGTTCCGCAATAAGCGAAGTGTAGGGCGTGTAATAGCAAGTGAGCAAAAAGTAGTAGATGAGTATGAAGACAAAGAGCCAGACAACGTTCAGCGCGCTGATTTTTTGTATAGGGGCGCAAAAGACCAGGACGGCGCTAAGGCCAAAGGGAAGGGCGGAACGGCGCAAAAAAGGAACGCGGCGGCCCAAGGGCGACTTGCAGTTGTCGGAAAGGTTTCCGACCAAGGGGTCTGTGACCGCGTCAAAAAGGCGGCCCAGCGCGGTGGCAAGGCCCACGATTGTCAAAATTCCAAAGACAACGCGGCCCTGGGGAACAAATAGCGGCATTCCTTCCGCTATTCCGGCTTGGTCAGGCTGGTAAAAATACACAAGCCAGCTGGCCACAAGGCCGCTCAATATCGGCCAGCCCAACTGTCCAACGGCGTAAAGCCAAATCACGTTTTTAGTCAATTTCTTCATTCCTCTATTCTATCACAAAACTTGCCTTTTTGCGATTTTTTTCTTATATTTAAAGATATGGCTAAGAAAAAGAACGCTGAAAAAAAAGAAGAAGGCAACGAGACTACGCAAATCTTGCCGATTGAACAGATTTTGCCCCAGTCTTTGAATTTGCTTCCGATACAGGGCCGCCCGATTTTCCCGGGAGTTTTTTCGCCCTTGCAAATAACGAACGAGGACGACCAAAAGGCTGTCGAAGACGCGATGAAGGCCGACGGCTTTATTGGAATTGTATTGGTCAAGGACGAAAGCCAAAAGAATTCCATAAAGAATCTATGCCAGGTGGGAACGGCGGCGCGCATCATAAAGAAAATCAATTTGCCCGACGGCGGAATAAATGTCTTTATTTCCACGATAAAGCGCTTTAAGATTCGCTCGGCATTGCGCGACAAGTCGCCGTCGGCCGCTTTGGTCGATTACCTTGACGACGAGGAAGACAACACCTTCCAAGTAAAGGCGTTGACGCGCGCGCTTATCAGCGAGATGAAGGAGATAAGCGAAAACAATCCGATGTTCAGCGAGGAAATGCGCCTGAACATGGTCAACATCGACCACCCCGGAAAAATCGCCGACTTCATCGCTTCGATTTTAAACATCGAAAAAAACGATCAACAAAAAATTCTTGAGACAATCAACGTCCGCCAAAGAATGGAGCAGGTTCTTGTCTTCATAAAAAAAGAGCAGGAACTTTTGCGCATCCAGAAAAAAATTCAAAACGAAATAAACGAGCGCGTTGAGAAAAACCAGCGCAATTACTTTTTGCGCGAGGAACTTAAGTCAATCCAAGAGGAGCTTGGAACCGACGCGGAGGGAACCGCCACCGATTACAAGAAATTCAAGGAAAAAATTGACGAGCTAAAATTTGAGGGCGAGATTAAGGAAAGCGTCGAAAGCGAGCTGTCCAAGTTCCAAGTCATGGATCCAAATTCGCCGGAATACATCGGAACCAGAAACTTTTTGGAATTGGTTTGCGCTCTTCCGTGGAAGGACGCGGCCGCCGAAGATTACGACGTGATCAAGGCCAAGAAAATCCTTGACGCGGACCACTACGGCTTGGACGACGTCAAAAAGCGCATCGTGGAATTTTTGGCCGTGCGAAAATTAAAGAAGGACAACAAGGGCTCGATACTCCTTTTGGTGGGGCCTCCGGGCGTTGGAAAGACATCCGTCGGCCGCTCCATCGCGCGCGCGATGAACAAGCCCTACTATCGCTTTAGCGTTGGCGGAATGAGGGACGAGGCGGAAATAAAGGGCCACCGCCGCACTTACATCGGAGCGATGCCCGGAAAAATCATCCAAGGCCTAAAAATCGCCAAGAGCCGCGCTCCCGTTTTTTTGATTGACGAAGTTGACAAGATGGGGCAGGACTCGCGCGGAGATCCGGCCAGCGCCTTGCTTGAGGCTTTGGACCCCGAGCAAAACGTTTCGTTCCGCGACAACTACTTGGACCTTCCCTTTGACATAAGCGACGTTTTCTTTATCCTTACGGCAAATTCCTTGGACACGATTCCGGAGCCCTTGGTTGACCGCGCGGAAATCATTCAAATTCCGGGCTACATTGACCAAGAAAAGCTTGAGATCGCGCGGCATTACTTGATTCCCAAAAATTTGGCCAAGAACGGCCTTAAAAAAGGCCAGGTAAAGTACACCGCCGCCGCGCTTTCCAGAATCGCAGAAGAATACGCGCGCGAGTCGGGCGTGCGCGACTACGAAAAGGCTTTGGACAAAATCAACCGCAAGCTGGTGGCCGAGCTTTTGACGCAGGAAAAGCCCGACACGCAAAAGCTTCTTTCCATCGACGCGGCCGACCTTGACAAGTATCTTGGAAAGCCGGTCTTTGACGAAAGCTCCATCAAGCGCGCTTCAAAGCCGGGAACCGCGATTGGCTTGGCTTGGACCAGCATGGGCGGCGACACGCTTTTGTTGGAATCTGTTTCGTTCCCCAGCAAGAACGCGGGCCTTACGCTTACTGGAAAGATGGGCGACGTCATGAAAGAAAGCGCGCAAATCGCCTTTAACTGGGCGAGGCGCCACGTAATTTCATGCGGCAAAAAAGACGCCAAGTGGTTTGACGAAAACACCGTTCACTTGCACATTCCCGAAGGCGCCACGCCCAAGGACGGACCGAGCGCGGGAATCACGATGGCCGCCACCTTTGTCTCGCTTTTTACGGGAAAGACATTAAAGCCAAATCTTGCCATGACAGGAGAGCTTAGCCTTACAGGCCAAGTTCTCCCAATCGGAGGCCTCCGCGAAAAAACGGTGGCGGCCAAGCGCAACAAGATAAAGACGATTTTGATTCCCAAGCAAAATTTGCGCGACTTGGACGATATGCCCGCGCGCGTCAAGGCCGGAATAAAGTTCATTCCCGTGTCTGACGTAAGCGAGGTCATCGCCGCGGCGTTTTAGCGGCGATGCAATCGGCCGCAAGCCCAGGAACGAACGGCGCCGCATAAGCGGCAACATTCGCGCTCGCAACCAAGCTCGCGCGAACAGCCGTATTAGTTGGCAAAGCCGTTCTCTTTTAGCCACGGCAGGAGCCAGCGGTCGTTCCACTTTGTCGTGTGGACAAAGTCATTGTTTCCCATGCCAAAGCCGTGGTCGCCTTTTTCGCCAAGAATGAACACGTGGCTGACCCCGGCGCGGCTCATCGCCTTGTCCATCTCTTCGGAATTGCGGTAGTCCACCGTGCGGTCGTCTTTGTTGGCCAGCAAGAAAACCGGACATTCAATCCTGTCCGCGTGAAGCTCAAGCGAAAGCTCGTCCTTGCGCGCCTGGCTTTGGTCGGCGCCCAAAAGGCTTTTTCGCGAGCGGACGTGCGCGATTGGGTCTTGCATTGAGACGACCGGGTAAATCGGAATTATGAAATTTGGGCCTAGCGGGCATGGCGAGTCCAGCCCAAGCTTTTTAAGCTGGTCTTGGCCGGAAAATTCAGCGGCCATCAAAACCAAGTGGCCGCCCGCGCTAAAGCCCGCCGCGCCGATTTTGTTGGGGTTGATTCCGTAATTGTCGGCGTTTTGGCGGACGATTTGAATCGCGCGCTGGATGTCTTCAAGCATTGCGGGGTGTCGGTGGCCGTTCCCGCTCACGCGGTATTTTAACACAAAGGCGCTGATTCCCTTGGAGCAAAGCCAAAGCGCCACGTCCTTTCCTTCGTGGAACATTCCCAAGTGGTGGTAGCTTCCGCCCGGGCAAACGATTACCGCCGCGTCGGACGTTTTTGAAAGCGGCTTGTAATAGTCCAAGCGGGAGGAATGTCGTTCCATTCCGGGGACGCCTTTCCAAATCTTTTGGCGGACAGGCTTTATTTTTAGCATTGGGTATTCCGAAGAAGGCGTCGCGCAAAAAGCGCAGGCGGCGGCGGCAATCAAAGCCGCGGCAAGCAATAGTTTTTTCATGCCGCGCATTATACCAAACTCCGCCCTTTTTTTCTACCCGTCGCCGCCAATATTCCGGGCGCGAATTGAATGAAATACAAAAACGCTCCCAGTTGCGCGCGCCCGCCCGGACGTATTGGTGGAGAAGAAGGCAAAAAACGCTTGCAAAATGGCGGGACGCAGGCAAGAAAAGTTTGGGGGGACCCGCCAGCGGACGGCTTTGCCGCAGGCGTCAAGCCGGGAGCGGAGGGCGGGGGGCGCCAAATCTTTTTTGCCGTCGCTGGGACCCGCCATTTTGCAAGCGTTTTTTTGTATTTTCCTACGCTTATGGTCCGTCCGCGGCGGGCGCAAAAAATTTTTGACAAAATTTAAAAACGGGTTTAGAATATAAGGATAAACAAAAGTTGAGGCGTAGGTGGAAAAATATCGCTACGAAAAAAACGAGTTTTCTCTCATGGAAAACAGCCCCATTCCGCTGGCGGTCTACCAGTATATGGACGGCCGCGTTGTGACGCTTGTTCTTTCCGCGGGGCTCTTGGACTTGTTCGGAATCGCGGACATGGAGGACGTTTACAATGTCATCGACAAGGACAGGTACCGATACTGCCATCCCGACGACATCGCCATGCTGGAAGAGTCCGCCGTCTTGTTTGCCACAAAGGACGAACCCTATAATGTTGTCTACCGTTCAAAGGTAAAGGATAAGTGGCGCCTTATTCACGCGTTTGGAAAGCACATACAAAAGGGCGAGGCAAGGCTGGCCATAGTTTGGTACGTTGACGAGGGCGAATTCCACGAAAACGACGCTTTTAGCGGAAATTACCTAAATTCCGCCTTTTCCAACCTGATTCAAACCAACAACGCCGCCCGCGTCCTGCAATACGACTTTCTTACCGGGCTTCCGACAATAGGCCACTTTTTTTACTTGGCGGAAACAAACTTTTACAAAAAGGCCGAGGAGCGCGGCGAAAATCCCGTAATGCTCTTTTTTGACCTTAACGGAATGCGGCATTACAACGCCAAGTTCGGCTTTGCCGAAGGCGACAAGCTGATCCGCGCCTTTTCGCGCCTTTTGGTGGAGACATTTTCCAACGACTGCTGCAGCCGCTTTGGAAGCGACCGCTTTTGCGTCTTTTCCACCGACAAAGACCTTGAGGAGCGCCTTTGGCAGCTTTTTTCCGACGCCGAAGGAATGAACGGCGGCCGCAGCGTTCCAGTGCGCGCGGGCATCTATCCCAGCTCCGTGGAAAAGTGCGGCGCAAGCCTTGCCTGCGACCGCGCAAAGATGGCCTGCGACTCAAGCCGGACGCTCTACCTTTCTCACTTCACTTACTTTGACAAGTCCATGTTGCAGGAGGCGGAAAACCGCCAGTACATAGTGGACAACATCGACCGCGCGATAAAGGAGGGCTGGATAAAAGTTTACTACCAGCCCATCGTCCGCGCCGCCAACGGCAGGGTTTGCGACGAAGAGGCGCTTGCCCGCTGGATAGACCCGCAAAAAGGCTTTTTGAGCCCCGCGGACTTCATTCCGATTTTGGAGGACGCGAACCTCATCTACAAGCTTGACTTGTATATGACCGAAGAAATTCTAAAAAAAATGAAGGCGCAAGAGGCGGCGGGCCTTTATCTCGCGCCGATATCGGTCAACCTTTCGCGGTCGGACTTTGACACTTGCGACATAGTGGCCGAAATTTACAAGCGCGTCCTGGCGTCCGGCCTTCCGCCGTCAAAGCTAACGATAGAAATAACGGAAAGCATAATCGGAAGCGACTACGAGTACATGAAAACGCAAATCAAGCGCTTCCAGGACTTGGGCTTTAGCGTCTGGATGGACGACTTTGGCTCGGGATACTCTTCGCTGGAAGTTTTGCACGACATTCCCTTTAATTTGATAAAATTCGACATGAAATTCATGCAGCAGTTCAGCGAGAACGAAAAGAGCAGGGTGATACTTGCCGGCATGATGAAGGTGGCGGCGGAACTTGGCATAGACACCATTTGCGAGGGCGTGGAGACCGAAGAGCAGGTGGAATTTTTGAAGGAAGTGGGCTGCACAAAATTGCAGGGCTACTACTATTGCAAGCCGATTCCGCTGGAAAAAATATTCGAGCGCTACGAAAAGGGCGAGCAAATTGGCTTTGAAAACCCCGCCGAGACCGGCTACTACGCGTCTCTTGGCCGCATAAACCTTTACGACCTTTCCGTTGTCACAAATTCCGACGACGAAATGTTCAATCATGTCTTCAACACGCTGCCCATGGCGATTTTGGAGGACAACAACGACAGGCTCAAAATCGTGCGCGGGAACAAGTCTTACAAGGACTTTTTGCGAAAGCACCTTGACGAGATTATGGTTGGCAAGAGCGCGGACGAGCAGGACGGCCACGAGTCGGTGTTCCTGAGCGCCGTAAGGAAGTGCCGCAACGTTCCCGCGCCCGTAATCATAGACGAGCCGCTTTCTTCTGGCCTGAAAATTCACGCTTATATAAGAAGAATCGCGGTGAACCCGATTACCGGAGTGGTGGCTATTGTGGTCGTCGTAATCGGAATCACAAAGGATTAGCCTAAACTTCGCCGCTAAATTTCCGACAATAGTAGTATGAACTCATTCAATCGATCAATTGATTTGTTGCACAGGGCCATGGATGTAAACGCCTTGCGCTATCAGGTTACGGCCAACAACATCGCCAACGCCGAAGTGCCGAATTTCAAGAGGTCTTCCGTGAATTTTGAAAGCGAGCTAAAGCGCGCTTTTGATTCCGAGGAAAACGCCCGCAATTCCTTTGATCTTACAAGGACCGACCCCCGCCACTTTTCAATCCACAATGTGATGGACTGGCAGGAAGTAAAGCCGCGCCGCGTCGTTGATTGGAGTTCCACCCAAAACGCCAACGGAAACAGCGTTGACGTAGAGACAGAAGCGATGAACATCATCAAAATCCAGATGCAGTACCGCTTGCTCAGCCAGCTGGAAAACTTTGAGTTCAGCCAAGTCAAGACGGCGATGCAGCCAAACAGGTAGCGTAACAGCGATAGGAACGGTCAAGGCCCGCTTCGCTTGAAGCCTTGACTCGTTCCTTTTTCGGCGCGACAAAGATTTTCGCGCCGAAATGACACCTAACCGCTAGGAGGAATAAAAGATGGGATTATTTTCTGCGATTAACATAGCTTCGACTGGCCTTAGCGCCGAGCGCCTTAGAACGGACGTCATTTCAAACAACATCGCCAACGCGTCCACGACAAGAACCCAGGACGGCGGCGCCTTCAAGCGAAGCCGCGTCGTTTTCCAGCCGGTCGCCGACTCAAATCCCACCTTCCGCACGCCGTATCTTCCGTCCAACTTGGACAACGGTCCTGGAAAGGGCGTAAAGGTCCGCGAGATCGTCGTCGACACAAGCGAAGGAAAGCTGGTATACGACCCCGACCATCCGGACGCCATCAAGACAGGACCTCGCGCGGGCTATGTCGAGTACCCCAACGTAAACATCGTCAACGAAATGGTTGACCTAATTTCCGCCAGCCGCGCCTACGAGGCCAACACGACTGTAATCGAAGGCTCAAAAGACATGTTCAATTCCGCTCTTGAAATAGGACGCTAATCGCGCTAAGATAAGGGTAGGGTGATGGCAAAAAGTCCGCAAATAACTTGTCGGCCTTTTTGCCTGACGAGTTGCTGCGCAACTCGCGTATTATAATGTCCGCTCCCGCGGACTAGGGGAAAAAATGAAAATTAACGAAATGCCTGTCTTGCAAATGCAAGGCTTGGAAAACATCAAGGACACAAATCCGCTTAAGGCCGCCCCTCATGTGAACATTCTTTCTTCCGCGGAAGAAAACCAGCGCGTAAAGGAAAAGTCTTTTGGCGAATATTTGTCTGAAGCCTTTGCCGCGATGAACAAGCAGCAAAACGACACCAGCAATCTTACCCGTCAGCTAATCACTGACCCCGACAGCGTTGACATTCACGACGTGACAACCGCGATGGCAAAGGCCCGCATGTCGATGGATTTGGCAAAAAGCGTAATCGACCGCGTTGTAAGCGGCTGGAACGAAATCACGACGACACGCTAATGCAAGAGCAAATAAACAGGAACGGCGTGTACGTTCCCGACACTGGTTCCGTCTGGCCCCAAAAGCCGGACGAGCCGTTTTTGCGTCCAAAGCATTTGCGGCAAGTGGTCGTGGACGAACATTATCCATTCATCGAAAAGTCATTTAAATTTTTCCTTTGGCGCAATTTTATTTTCTTTTGCATTTGGACGCTCGTTTTCTTTTTGCAGCATGTTCGCTACGGAATAAAATTTGAAGGCCTAAAAAATCTCCGCAAGAACAAGGCGCTCTTTAAAAACGGAGCCGTCACTGTTTCTAACCATGTTTACCGCTGGGATTACTTGGCCGTCGTCCAAGCCGTTAAAAAGCGCCTTTGGTTTCCCGCCCGCGCCGAAAACTTGATGGGAGGCGACGCCGCCTTGATTCGCGCGGTTGGCGGAATTCCCGTGGCCCAAAATTTTAGCGGAACCAAAAAATTTTACGAGGCCTTTGACGAGCTTCACAAAAAGAAAAAGTGGATTCACGTTTTCCCGGAAAGCTGTCGTTGGACCTGGTACCAGCCGATCCGGCCCTTTAAGCGCGGCGCCTTTGAGTTTTCCCACCGTTATGACATTCCCGTGATTCCGATGGCCATTCGATACCGAAAGCCGGACGCCGTCCGCCGTTTTTTTGGCGTCAAGCACCCGCTTGTGACGCTTGTGGTCGGAGAGCCGATTATGCCTGACATGAGCCTTTCCTTAAAGCAAGATTCAAACAGGCTTTTGGAAGAGTGTCACAAGCGCGTCGTCGAAATGGCCGGAATCGTCCAAAACCAGTGGCCGGCGTCTCTATAAGCGCCGCGCTTCCTGCATTTGCCGCTAAGCCTGCGATTGCAGTAAGTCCTTGTCATTGCCGTGCTTGTCCCGGCTTGTCCCGGCAATCTATTTTCCCAAAATTGTCTCGACAAAATCTTCCCATTCCATGACAGGATGAGAGCCGTCCAAAACGTCGCGCGGCTTTTTTGTCTTGATTTGAATGAATTTCATTCCGCACAAGCGGGCGCCCATGCCGTCCGTGTCGTCGCGGTCGCCGACAACCAAGCAGTCCTTTGGCCTGGCGCCCAAATTGGCCGCTATTTGCAAGAAAGCCCTTGGCGCGGGCTTTAGGCAGCCAAAGTCGTCGGAGGAATAAATTCCTTGGCACAAGGAAAGCGTGTCGCTTTGTATTCCGCAGGCGGCGGCGCGTTCGGGAATCATCGCGTAGTCTGAGTAAAGCGCGATTTTTATTCCCCTGTCATGAAGCGCTTGGAAAAGCTCGCGGGTCTTTGGGCGCGCGCGAAATTTTTTTTGCCCAAGCGCTTTTTGCATGTGGCGCAAGTAACGGCTTTCATACCAAAAGGCAAAGCGCTTTTGGCTGCATGGAACAAGAGCCGCCGCCCGCTTGTAGTATTCGCGCTTAAAGTTTTCGGGCGTTTCAAAGTCGCGGCCCTTTAGGCTTGTCCTTACCTTGCGTTCCGCCCGCATGAAAAAGAAGCGGTGCAGGCGCATGAGTATCAGGCTTTTTGCAATTCCACTGTTGTCGTAAAGCGTTCCGTCAAAGTCAAAAATGACGGCCTTGAAATCCGCGCTCATTGTTGGCGGACCAATTCCTTGAAGTGATCGTGGCGCTTGTCGTCCTGCATCAAGAGGTTCATCTTGAACTGGCCGTCGCGCGCTCCGTTCTTTATCATCAAAGCCTTGTATTTTTCAAATGAGTTTTCAACCAGCAAATGTCCAGCCGGCTCCTTTACGCGGAATGAGTCGCGCTTGGCGGCGTACTCGACGTTTTCAGCCTTAAGCTTTTTGTCTATGGCCGCGGCAAACTGGTCGCAAAAGTCCTGTCCAAGGCTTTTGTTTTGGAACTCAAAGTAAAAGTGATACGCGCTTTCTTGAATGTCAGCGAAGCCTACAAAGAAGTTCAGCTTTTCGCCGGTGTCCTTTTCCGTTTCGCCAACCGCGTCTATGAACTGGCGCTCGCTCAGCTTTTCGCCGGTCATGGAAACTATTCCGTTGATTTTTTGAATGAAGCGGATTGTCGGAATTGTTCCGTAGGCGCCGGAACATTCCACCAAGTCGTTCATGTTGTAGCGGTAAAGTCCGCCGTATGTCGTTATGTAGGGAATGTAGCGCTTGCCCTTTTGCAATTCATGCAGCTGCAGGAATTTGGGGCTTTCGCTTTCGACAGATTCCGCCTCGACAAATTCAAAGTAATGGTTGTGCGGGAACAAAACCGTGTCGTCGCCGCCGTTCATGACAAGGCCGGCGCGACATTCGCTTGCAAAGTAGCCGAATTCCTGGTCAAGGGTTTGCTCGGGGAAAAAGTCCTTGTACTTGTCGCGGTAAACGCTTGTGTTTCCGCAGTGCCAAGTGGTTATGGTCTGCAAGTTGGGCCAATAATGCTTGGGAAGAATGCGGCCGTATTTTGCCTTAAGCTCGCGAAGCTCGGCGGCGCGCTTTGGGTTGGGCTTGTATCTGGCTTCCAAGGCGGCGCGGTTTTCCGGCTCAATGTTCATCTTTGAGCTAAGCGTTCCATGCTCGATGTCGTCAATGTAGTCGTCTAAGTATTGGTCGACGTTCTTTTGCAATTCGATAATTGTCGATGGGTTGGCGGTTACCAAAAGCGTTACGTTTTGCTCGATTCCGCTTCGCATCAAGGCGTAGTAGCGGGCGGTGTAGTCCTTTATCGCGAAAACGTCGGCGGGAGCGGAGTAAAGGCCCTTGATGAATTCCGGGCAGTCGCGCTGGGTCACGCCCGAAACGGAGCCGCATACCGTTCCGTCGGGAGCGTAGCCTTCGATTGACTTTCCTACGATTGAAACGCATTTTCCCCAAAAGGTCTTTGGCCTGTGCATGATGAACGTGTAAAGCCAAAGTTTTGACATCTTGCTGAAAATGTTTTGGTAGTATTCGTTGGTGATTGGAATCCATTTTGGCTCTTTGGTGGTTCCGCTTGTAGTCGCGTACATCATCGGCTTTCCTGGGAACAGGATGTTCTCCTCTCCGTTTTTGTGGCGCTCGATGAAGGGGCGCAGGTCTTCGTAGTCTTGCGGCGGAACGTTCTTTTGATACAGGCTGAACAGTTCGTCGGCGCTTTTGGCGCTAAGGATTTCGTCAAAATTGTGGGCTTTTCCCCATTCGGAGCCCTTCGCGTATTCCAAGATGGAGCGCAAGGTGGCTTCTTCCGCTTTGGCGCAGTTTTTGGCCGCCTTGTCAAGAATTTTTTTGTTTTTTCTTCCAACCCAGCTAAGGGCGAATGTAATTAGATTTGCGTTTTTTTCTTTCTTCATTTCTCCATTATATTCTCAATAAATAAACTTGTCAATTTATGAATAATGCGCTAATATAGAAAAGATGTCTAACGAGATTTTTGGTAACAGAGTTTCGCGCTTCGCCGCATGGAAGGCCGGACTCGCCTACAAGTTGTGCAAGAAATTTTTTGGCGAGCAAAAGGAGCCGCTTGATTTGGTTGCCGTTGCCAAAGGCGAGGTTTACAAGGACTTCAAGGTTTTGACTCTTGTTCGCCGCGAAGATTTGGACGCCCAAAAGGACGACGACGGGAAGCAGCTCAAGGTTCACGAAATCGATCCAAACAACGCTCTTGTAATCGGAACTATCCGCATGGGCTTTGGCCACTGGAGAATCGCCATAGCCTTGGCCAGCGTCGCGGCCAGCATGAACGTGCGCGCCTACATCTTGGACTTCCTTTCCTTCACAAACACGCCAATCGCAAGATCGATAAAATTTTTGGAAGGCCTTTACAACACTTTTTCGCGCCTTTCGCAAAAGTCCAAGTGGTTCAACAACCATATTTGGGAAGACGTCACAAGCCGCGCCAACGCCACGTTGGATTCGGCGATTCAAAACCGCGAGATTTCCCGCCTTTTTATGGGCGCCTTTAAGAATTTGCCCAAGAACATTCCGCTTGTCGCCGCCCACCCTTGGGTCGGTTGGTCGGCCCTGCATTGCGGAATGACCAACGTCGTTTCCATGGTTCCCGACAACCTGCCTTTGGCTTTTTGGCTCGTCCAAGGAAGCCTTCACACCGTCCAGTCTCCGTCGGCCTACATGGGCTACCGCGCCCTTTTAAAGATGGAACGTGGCTATGACATTAAAAAATGCCTTCCGGCCAGCGACATAATCCAAACCGGCCATTATGTTGACTACGAGCTTCTAAGCTCCATAAAGGCCGACTGCAAGGCCCGCCTTGACCGCGCCAAAAGGGGGGAGCCCCGCCGCTTCCTTTTGACTATGGGCGGAGCCGGAGCGCAAGCCCATAAATTTGGCGACATCGCGCGTTATTGCAAGGAATACATCCGCCAAAAAAATTGCGCCCTCCTGATAAACATGGGCGACCACGAAGGCCGCTGGCAAGTCCTCAAGGAATTGCTTGAGCAAAGCATGATTCCTTACACCCTTCACACTGACTGGAAAAAGACCAAGGCCTTCGCGAAAGACGCGGAAACTTCCCATGTCACCGGCGTCCACATTTTCCTTCACAAGGATTTTTACGCCGCCGTTTATTGCACAAACCTTTTGATGCGCGTCTGCGACTTTATGGTCACAAAGCCCTCGGAGCTTTCGTTCTACCCAATCCCAAAACTTTTCATACAGCGCGTCGGCCGCCACGAGGCTTGGGGCGCCATTCGCGGAAGCGAAATCGGCGACGGCACCAAAGAGGCGGAAGAGCATAACATGCTTCATCGGATTTTGACGATGATCATCGAAGAAGACGACCTTTTAAAAATGCAAGTCCAGAACATTTTGAACAACGACAAAATAGGAATCTACAACGGCGGCTACAACGTAGTTCAGGCCGCGTTGCGACAAAAATAAATTTATAGCGGCGATAAAAGTGGTCGCAAGACCTCAATCGAAAGTCGCCGCATACGGTCGGGCAAGCCCGCCGTTTTGCGTTAGGAAATTATTTACTTGCGCTCTTGCGAGCGCGGGCAATAAGCCGCAACATCCGCGCTTGCTAACCAGCGCGCGCGGACAGCGGCGCTATAGGAGGTTCTAAAAATGGCATTCGTAGATGAATTGCTCAACAAGGCCAAGGCGGCCAACAAGACAATCGTTCTTTGCGAAGGCGAAGACAAGCGCGTGGTTGAGGCCGCCGCTAAAATCGTAAAGGAAGGAATCGCAAAAATCATCCTTTTGGGAACTGAGGACGAGGCCAAAAAGGTCGCTCCCGGCGTTGACCTTTCGGGCGTTAAAATCGTTGACCCGGCCACAAGCGCCGACGCCGACCGCTACGCCGAAATTTTGTTCAAGGCGCGCGAAGGAAAAATCAACAAAAAGACCAACCAGCCTGAGTACGCCGACGTGGCGGCCGCAAAAGCCTACATTCAAAAAGACCGCACGATGTTCGGAGCGCTTATCCTTAAGGCCGGCGACGCGGACGGCTTTGTGTCGGGCGCCTGCCATTCAACGGCCAACACTTTGCGCCCCGGCTTGCAGGTCATAAAGACCGCGCCCGGAATCTCTACTGTTTCTTCAAGCTTTATCATGGTGGCTCCCCAAGGCGGAAATCCATACATCAAGGAAGGCGTCTCTCTCTTTGCCGACTGCGCGATTAACATCGAGCCCGACGCGCAGCAGTTGGCCGACATCGCCGTCGCCACCGCCGACACCGCCAAAAAAATCGCCGGCATCGAGCCCCGCGTGGCCATGCTTTCGTTCTCCACAAAGGGAAGCGGAAACGACGACAAGTATTTTAAGTCAGTTCCAAAAGTGCAGGAAGCCACGGAGCTTGCAAAGAAAGCCGCTCCCGACTTGGCCATCGACGGCGAGTTCCAGTTTGACGCCGCGGTCGCTCCCGAAGTGGGCCAGCTTAAGGCTCCCGGAAGCGCGGTCGCAGGACATGCCAATGTCTTTGTTTTCCCCAACATCAACGCGGGAAACATCGGCTACAAGATTTGCCAACGCATGGGCGGCTGGATGGCCATCGGCCCTGTATGCCAAGGCTTCGCAAAGCCGCTTAACGACCTTAGCCGCGGCTGCAACGTCGACGACATCGTGGCCACCGTCGCCGTCACCGCGCTGCAGGCCTAGTCCGCTCGTGCCGTTTTAGGCAAGACCTTAATCGTTGTTCCGAGCGGATTTCGCGCGAGCGCGGCTTTTTTGCAAGGAATAACGGTTAAGGGCCAGTCTAAAAAAAAACGCGCGAAGGAGTGGCGAGTCTGGCGGCAACTCTCTGTTTGCGCCTGCCGCGATAGCGGCAGCGTTGGATAGTTACAAGCGCAAACAGCGAGTAGCGACGATATCTAGCGGTGCCGAGCAGACGCAGCTACGACTGGGAGCGTTTTTTTTTGTGGGCTGTCAAGCGTTTTTTTAGGTATTGAACAAATTTTTTTTATTTGTTATATTACAACAATTCCTGGATGATTAGCTTAGTGGTAGAGCGCTGCCTTCACACGGCAGAGGTCGTTGGTTCAATTCCAACATCATCCAATCTTCTTTTTCTTTACGCGCGCAAAGAAATACAGCGAAAGCGCGATTGAAATCATTTCAGCGATTATAAAGCACCACCACACATTGTTTATCTTTCCCGTAAGCGAAAGAAGGTACGCGCTTGGAAGCAAGAACAAAAGCTGGCGCGCGATGCTTACGAACATGCTGTAGCTCGCGCTTCCCAAGGCCTGGAAAACCGAGCCAAGGCAAATGCAAACCGCCGCCCCCATAAAGCTAGGCGCGATTAGGCGCAACGCGGGGACTCCAATTTCAAGCATTTTGTCGGAGGCGTTGAAAAGGCCAAAAAGTTTTTGCGGAAAAAATTCAAACAATGAAACGCCAACTGTCATTATCGCGCAGGCGGCGATTATGGCAAGCTTTATCGCGCGCTTGATTCTGTCCGGCTTTTTGGCGCCATAATTGTAGGCGATAATCGGAACAAGGCCGCTGTTCAAGCCAAAGACCGGCATGAATACAAAACTGTTCAGCTTAAAGTAAACGCCGTAAACCGCGATTGCAGTGTCGGCGATTCCCTTGAACATTCCTAAAATCAAATTCATCGTGTAAGAGGTCAGTGAGCCCACTGCCTGCAGGACGATTGACGGAGCGCCCACCTTGTAGATTTGCAAAATCACTTCCGGGTCCGGGCGAAAGCCCTTTAGGCTAAAATGAACTTCTCGGTTAACCTTAAGGTTAAAGGTCAGCGACACGCAGGCCGCCAAAATTTGTCCGGCCACCGTGGCCGCCGCGGCTCCCGAGATTCCCATTTTGGGAAATGGGCCAAGGCCAAAAATCAAGATTGGGTCAAAAATTATGTTGAAAATCGCGCCGACCAGTTGCGAGCCCATTGTCCAAACGGTTTTTCCCGTGGCCTGCAAAAGGCGGTCGAACATCATTTGCCCAAACTGGCCAAAGCCCAAGAACATGCAAATCGAAAGGTATATGATTCCGTCTTTTACAATCGTTTGGTTTTGCGTTTGGCTTCTAAAGTAGGGCGGGACAAAAAGCAGGCAAAGAATTGCAAAAAGGACATAAGTGACCGCCGCCAAAAAAATCCCGTTCATCGCGCTCTTGTTGACGCCCTCTTGGTTCTTTTGGCCAAGGCGCATCGAAAGCAGCGCGTTCACACCGACCGCCGTTCCAAGGCCAAAGCTGACCATAAGCATTTGAAAGGGGAAAGCCATCGACACGGCGGTCAAGGCTTCCTCGCTGATTTGTGAGACAAAAATGCTGTCCACTATGTTGTAAAGCGACAAGACGAACATGCTTATCATCATCGGAAGCGACATGTTCACCAAAAGGCGGCCCACCGGCATCACGCCCATCTTGTTTTCTTTGACTTGATTTTCTTGCATTGGGAAAGTATATGGAAAAAAGATTGTCGGGTCAAGCCCGACAATGACAGGCGTTGGGCAACCCGACAATGACACCGCGAGAGCCTGTCATTCCCGCGCGCGATTGTCCGCGCTCTGTCAAGAGCGCAGTTGAATCGCTTCCTATATCAAAATGGAGCGGAGCGACATACGCGGGAATCTTTTGGACAAAAAAAAGAACGGCAATGACCCTTGTGTCATTTTGCCGTTCTCCGTATGTAATGCCGAACACTTATGTTCCCATAATGTTCAGGACTACTCAACATTTATGCGAGAATTCGCAGCGCGAATTCTCGTCAACTAAAAGCGCGTTAGCGCTTTTATGTAAGTTCGCAGCGCGAACTTACCATTCCTTCTTGATGTCCTCGATGATGTTGGGCTCGCCTTCTTCTGTAGAGAAGAACTTGGCCTTCTTCATGTCGGGAATCAATGTGACAGTCTCGCCCAAGCGGAACGCGGCGTTGGCCGTTGTCTTGGCGATGATGTTCTGGCCTTTTTGTGTGGCCAAGTAAAGGTGAGTCTCAGCTCCAAGGGGTTCCTTGTTGGTGATCTTCATCTGCATGGCGTTTTCGCCGGCCTTTTCTGAGTACTCGATGTCCTCAGGGCGAATACCAAAGTAAACTTCCTTTCCAACATAGGCCTTGAGGCGCTTTTGCTGGTCGGCTGTGGGAACGATGGCGAAAGAGCCTTCGTCAACGACAACCTTTCCGCCCTTTTCGATTACCTTTACGGTAAGGAAGTTCATCGGCGGAGTTCCGATAAAGCCGGCGACAAACTTGTTGATCGGGTTGTTGTAGAGGTAGAGCGGGGCTCCAATCTGCTGGATTACGCCGTCTTTCATAACGACAATCTTGTCGCCGAGCGTCATGGCCTCAATCTGGTCGTGGGTAACGTAAATCATTGTGGCCTGCAAGCGGTTGTGAAGGGCCGCGATTTCGGCGCGCATTGTAACGCGGAGCTTGGCGTCAAGGTTTGAAAGAGGCTCGTCGAACAAGAATACCTTGGGGTTGCGGACGATGGCGCGGCCTACGGCTACGCGCTGGCGCTGTCCGCCCGAAAGGGCCTTTGGCTTTCTGTTGAGATACTGAACCAAGTCAAGCTGCTTGGCGGCTTCCTGAACGCGGCGGTCGATTTCCTTTTTGTCCATCTTGCGGATCTTAAGTCCAAAAGCCATGTTGTCGTATACCGACATATGGGGGTACAAAGCGTAGTTCTGGAAAACCATCGCGATGTCGCGGTCTTTCGGCGGAACGTCGTTCATTTCCTTTCCGTCAATAAGAAGCTTTCCTTCTGAAATGTCTTCCAAACCGGCGATCATGCGAAGAGTGGTTGACTTTCCGCATCCTGAAGGTCCTACGAAAACGCAGAATTCCTTGTCTTCAACTGTGATGTTCGAATTGGTAACCGCGCGGACGTTTCCGTCGTAGATTTTTCCAATTCCTTTGAGTTCAACTTTAGCCATGCTGGCCCTCCGTTAAATTATATTATTAGGATTATTTTAAGGCGCTTTTTTTGATTTGTCAAATTTTTTTTCGCTTTTTTTGGGAGAATTTTCACATTTTTTGTGGGGAAAGGGTGAATTTCTTTTTGCGGCTCTTGAACTTTTTTTGAATTTTTGCTATTATGACGGAACTTGCCAACTTAGCTCACCTGGTAGAGCAGCGCACTCGTAACGCGCAGGTATTCGGTTCAAGTCCGGAAGTTGGCTTTAACTTAAGCGTTTCCTTTGGGGGGAACGCTTTTTTTTGTTTGTGAGCGTTTTGGTTACTGCGGACTTGAACCGAGCGGCTCAATAAATTTCGCCGCGCGCCGTTCTATCGATGAGGCTAAAAGCGAGCGGCGCTCGCTTTTTTAACGCCTCTTCGATTGTCGGCGGGTTCAAGGAGCGGAACTTGGCTTTTTCTGAGCGTTTCCTTTGAGGGAACGCTTTTTTTTATTTTTTTTCCTTAAAAACTTGACGATTCCTCTTTTTTTTTATTATCTTTAGAAGTATGGAAGAAAAGGAAGAAGAAAAAGAGCGCGAAGAAGTTCAAGAAAACGCTCAGAATAGCGAAGAAACGCAGGAAAACGCGGGGCCTTCAAGCAAAGAAGACGGCGAGGCTGATTCCGCCCAAGCCGCGGAGGAAGGTTCCGCTCAAGAAAGCGATTCCGCTCAGCCTGAGGGCGACAGTTCCGCAGAGAAAGAAAAAGAGCCGACCCCGGAAGAGAAAATTGCCGCCCTCGAAAAAGAGAACGCCGACCTTAAGGACCAGCTTTTGCGCCGCGCCGCGGACTTTGACAACTACCGCAAGCGCACTATAAAGGAAAAGCAGGACGCCTACGACTACGCCAACACCGCGCTTTTGCAGGACTTGCTGGACAGCCTAGACAACCTTGACCGCACGGTTGAGGCCGCCGAAAAGGCAGACGACCCCAAGGCAATAGCCGACGGAGTCAAAATCATAAGCTCGTCGCTGATTTCGATGCTGGAGACAAAGTACAACTTGACCGCCTTTGGTCAGGCCGGAGAGGACTTTAACCCCGACATGCACGAGGCCATCGGCAGCTGCCAGGACGAGGTTGAAAAGCCGGTCTTGAAGGAAGTTTATCTTAAGGGATATAAGCTAAAGGACAGGGTCATTCGTAACGCCAAAGTTATGGTGACGATGCCCAAAGACAAGTAATATATAGAAGAATAGGAGAATAATTATGGGAAAGATTATCGGAATTGACTTGGGAACGACAAACTCTTGCGTGGCCGTGATGGAAAACGGCGAGCCGGTCGTAATCCAGAACGCTGAGGGCGGCCGCACGACCCCCTCAATCGTAGGATTCACGGCCCAGGGCGACCGCATTGTCGGAGCGCCGGCCAAAAACCAAATGGTCACCAACCCAAAGAACACAGTTTACTCAATCAAGCGCCTTATCGGCCACCGCTACAGCGAGTTGACCGGCGAGGCCGCCAAGCTTCCTTACAAAATCATCGACAACGGAGCCGACTGCCGCGTCGAGGTCACCGACAACGGCGCCCAAAAGCAGTTCAGCCCCCAGGAAATTTCGGCCTTCATCTTGCAGAAGATGAAAAAGACCGCCGAGGACTACCTTGGAAGCGAAGTCACCGAAGCCGTAATCACGGTTCCGGCCTACTTCAACGACAGCCAGCGCCAGGCCACGAAGGACGCCGGTAAAATCGCCGGCCTTGACGTAAAGCGCATCATCAACGAGCCTACTGCCGCGGCCCTGGCCTTTGGCTTTAACAAGGACCAGAACAAGGAAAAGACAATCGCCGTCTACGACTTGGGCGGCGGCACATTCGACATTTCCATCTTGGAATTGGCCGACGGCGTCTTTGAAGTTAAGTCAACAAACGGAAACACACACCTCGGCGGCGACGACTGGGACCGCCGAATCATGGACTGGCTTGTCGACGAGTTCAAGAAGGACACGGGCATCGACCTTTCAAAGGATCCGATGGCCTTGCAGCGCCTCCGCGAAGCCGCCGAAAACGCCAAAATTCAGCTTTCCGCCCAGACATCGACGGCCATCAACCTTCCGTTCATCACCGCCGACGCGACAGGCCCCAAGCACTTGCAAAAGAACCTTACCCGCGCCCAGTTTGAGCAGATGACCGAAGACTTGTTCGAGGCCACAAAAGAGCCCTGCCGCAAGGCTTTGGCCGACGCCGGCATCACGGCCGACAAAATTGACGAAGTCCTTTTGGTAGGCGGTTCAAGCCGCATGCCCAAAGTTCAGGACGTTGTCAAAGAGCTTTTTGGAAAAGAGGGAAGCCGTTCCGTCAACCCCGACGAAGCGGTTGCCATCGGCGCGGCCGTCCAGGGCGGCGTTTTGCAGGGCGACGTAAAGGACGTGGTCTTGCTTGACGTAACTCCGCTTTCTTTGGGAATCGAAACTATGGGCGGCGTCATGACAAAGCTCATCAACCGCAACACGACGATTCCTACAAAAAAGAGCCAGGTATTCTCTACCGCCGCCGACGGCCAGACTGCCGTCACAATCCACGTATTGCAGGGCGAGCGCGAGATGGCCGCCCAGAACCGCACTTTGGGCAACTTCAACCTTGACGGAATTCCGGCGGCTCCCCGCGGCGTTCCGCAAATCGAAGTCACCTTTGACATCGACGCCAACGGCATTGTAAACGTAAGCGCCAAGGACTTGGGAACAGGAAAGGACCAGCACATCACGATCACTTCTTCTTCCGGCCTTAGCGAGGAAGAAATCAACAAGATGGTGAAGGACGCGGAGGCCAACGCCGCCAGCGACAAGGCCAAGCGCGAAGCCGTTGACGCCAAGAACGAGGCCGACAGCTTGGTTTACCAGACAGAAAAGTCCCTCAAGGAATTGGGCGACAAAATCAACGGCGCTGAAAAGCAAAAGGTTGAGGACGCCGTGGCCGAGCTTAAGAAGGCTTTGGAAAGCGACAACACCGCCGACATCAAGGCCAAGACCGAAGCCCTAAAGCAGGCTTCTTACAAGATCGCCGAGGAATTGTACAAGCAGCAGCAGGCCGCGGGCGGAGCGGGAGCCAATCCTGGCGCCGGAGCCAACCCCAACGCGGGCGCCGGTCCCAACGCGGGCGCCTCAAACGGCGGAGCGGCTGGCAGCGGCTCTGGCTTTGACAAGGGCAGCGCCGAAGACGTGAACTACGAAGTCCACGATTAAAAATCACCTCCTGTGATTTTTAATCGTCGAGAATTCGGCTAACGCCGAATTCTCGCGAATCGGTTCAATACCAAAAACGGCGCGTCCATGCGCCTAAAAACAACCGTGACGCAAGGGCGGCATGCCCGCCGCTTGCGCAATCTGCTCGAAAAAGCAGTTAAGGTTGAGAATAAAATATCACGAGCGAAGAGCGAACTATGTCTGCAAAACGCGATTGTTACGAAGTATTGGGAATAGAAAAAAGCGCCTCTATTGACGAAATCAAAAGGGCTTACCGCAAGCTGGCCGTAAAATACCATCCTGACCGAAACCCCGGCAACAAAGAAGCCGAGGAAAAGTTCAAGGAGGCCACCGAAGCCTACGAAGTCCTTTCTGACGAAAAGAAGCGGCCGATTTACGACCAATACGGCTGGGCCGGCCTTGACGGCATGGGAGCCGGCGGCGGCGCCCAGTACTCGCACGCTTTCCATGACTTTTCCGACCTTTTTGGCGGCATGGGCGGCGGTTTTGAAGACATTTTCAGCAATATTTTCGGCGGCGGCTTTGGAGGCGGTTTTGGCGGCGGGCGAGGAGGCCAGTCCGACAACGACGGCGCCAGCCTCCGCTACGATTTGGAAATCACCTTCAAGGAGGCGGTTTTTGGCGTAAAGAAAGACTTGCGCTTTGCCCACAACGCCGCCTGTCCTGCTTGCCATGGAACGGGCGCCGAGCCCGGCACCGGCAAAAAAACATGCCCCGCCTGCAACGGCATGGGCCAAATCAGGCGTTCCAGCGGCTTTTTCGCCGTTTCGCAGACTTGTCCCCAGTGCCACGGAGCGGGCCAAATAATAGAACATCCTTGCAAATCATGCCGCGGAACTGGCTACCAAAAAGAAAACAAGGTGGTTTCCTTTACGATTCCGGCCGGAATTGACGACGGAAAGCGCATCGTAATCCCCAAGCAGGGCGACGCGGGCCGCGACGGAGGGCAGCCGGGCGACTTGATTGTGGTTGTCCACGTTCAAAACGACGCTTATTACGAGAGAAGCGGAAGCGACTTGTATTGCGCCCTGCCCATTTCGATGAGCCAAGCGGCGTTGGGGGCTACGGTCACCATAACCGCGCTTGACGGCCGCAAGATTGACATTCCGATTCCTGCCGGCTGCCAAAACGGAAAGCTTTTGCGCGTCCGGGGGGAGGGAATCGCTTCCGCCGCGCGAAAGGGCGACTTGTACATAAAAGTCATGGTTCAAATTCCTAAAACTTTCCGAGCTTTCTAGGTAAGGCAAAGCCCCCTGCTTCGGTTATTGGGGCCAAAGGTTGGCGAGCAATAAAAAAAAGCGCGAGGGAGCGAGGCGGGATGAAACCCGCCGGGCCGCGCTTGCGCGAAACCCGCTCGAACTATCGTTTATGGTTTTGCTAACATAAACACGAGCGGCGTAATTTTTGCGCTTTTTTTCCCCTTTTTTGCCGATAATGTGTTATAATAGTCTGACTATTTTTCAGGGGTTTTTATGCTCAAAACAAAAAAATTGCATGTTTTCATACTTTCAAATTTATTGGCCGTGGCGCTTTTTCTTGTCGTCTCGCGCTTCATACTTCCTCCGGTTACAGTCGGAATTGAAAGCGCTTATTTTATAATCCTTGAATTTGTCTTGCTTTTGTTTTGCCTTACGATTATGTCCGTGGCCGCGATAAGCCTGAACAAAAAGTTGGAGGACCATGTCTTAAAGGTAAGCGAAACAAAGTACTTGCAAAGGTTCATCGACAGCCTTCGCTTTTGCTACTCCCTTGACGATTTTTACGAGATAGTCAAGAACATATTGGAGCGAAAGGCCGACTGCTCGGTCTTGTACATCGATTCGGACAAGGACTACATCTTGTATTCTTCCACCGATTTGCTCACAAGCGACAAAAAGACGGTGACGACGCTAAACCAAAACTTTCCGGCCTCATGGCAGGACGGATACCACTTTATCGGAGACAAGCTTGGAGTCGTTTCCTCATACAAAAAGGCGCGAGGCTTTTTCCTTTGCGCCAACAAGCACCATTTCTTCATTTTTTGCCGCTACACCCGTCTTTTTGACACCGGCATATACAAGGATTTCTTTGAGGAATTTGTCCGCTTTAGAAAAAGAGCCGAGACTATCGCCAACCTTTCTGAAATCGCCTCGCTTTCAAAAGACTGGGAGCAGCTGGCCGAAACGCAAAAGCTTTTCTTGCCGCAAGTCCTTCCCGAGCCGCGCCGCCTTCGCTTGGCCGCCTACTTCCGCCCGCTTGTAAACGTTTCGGGCGACTACTACACGGCGCTTCCCATAGACGACCACAAGACGCTTTTGATGCTCGGCGACGTTTCCGGAAAAGGCTTGCCGGCCGCCCTCATCATGGGCTTGGTGATGAACACCGTCAAGATTATGGAAAACAAGGAAGATTTGGTTTCCATTGTTTACGCGGTTGACAAGGCCATCAAGGGAATGAAGCTTCAGGACAAGTACACGGTTCTTTTCATAAGCGTCGTGGACACGCAAAAAATGACGATCCGTTACGTCAACGCGTCCATGTCCGACCCGCGAATCATAACCCGCTCGCCGGACGGCTACACAATCAAGCCCTTGGCCTCCAACTGCGGCGTTGTCGGAATCTTGGACTTGGAGAACGTGCATATGGACGAAAAGCGCCTTTTCCGCGACGACTTGATTTTGTTCGCGTCGGACGGCGTTTCCGAAGTCATGAACGAAGACGGCGTGGAGTTGGGCGACACCGAACTTTACACGCAGACTATAACAAAGAGCGCGGCCAAGATGCCGCAAGAATTTGTTGACGACGTGGTGAAGCTGATCTTTGACTACAAGGGCGAAAACAAATTGCATGACGACATTACAATGATGGTTGCTAAGGTGGTAGGCTGATGATTTACGTAATTATAAACATAGGAATCGCCGCGTATTTGGCGTGGTCTTCGTTCAACGTAAACACAAAAAACATGAGGAACGAAAATTCCCTCATAAACATAGTGCTGCTTTCCGCCGCCACCGCCATCTTGACGGTTGTCACGATGCTTATGGTGATGTGGGGGCCGGAGCGCTTCACTGTTTTCTTGGAACACGTCTTGCTGTTCTTGATAGCTTTGATTTACATTGTCATCGGCTTTTACTTTTTGGGGAACGCTGTCAAAGTCGGAAAGATCGTTTCGTTTTTGAAAATCGCCAGCATTTTGGCGGCTCTTTGGATTTCCGCTTCAAAAATACAAGTCGCCGACTACACTCGCTTTGTTTTTGAGTCAAAGGTTTTGGTCCAAGGAGATTTGGCCCAATTCTTCCCGATGACATGGCTGCAGTTGTACTTTGGACTTTTCATTTTTGTCTTGCCAGGGTTGGGCGCCCTTATTTTGATGCTTTCCGCCGAGAACGTGAATTCAAGGCAAGCCTTCCAAAGGGCGCTCCTGTTCGCCGCGTCGTTGGTTTTTGCATGGATTTCCAGCGCGGCGCTTTCATACATCTCAGAAATGCTCCCGATGATGATTTCGCTTTACACAGGCGTCCTTGCGATTACGGTGACTTTTTTGACGCGCATTTCGGTGCAGGACAAAATTTACGACACGCTCACGCTTTTTTCAAACTTCATTGTGAACGTGATAAAATACGCCGTTCCGTCTTTTGTCGCCGCGCTGTTTTTTGTGGGCTTGCGGCCGATTCACTCCAGGGCGCCGGTCTTGTACACGGTCGTCGTTTTCGCGATCGCTTGCGCCGCGGTTTTTGGCGCCCGCCTCTTGGCCGCCGCCATAACGAAAATTTCAACCTTCCGCTCGTCAAGCTACGGCGCGGCTTTTGAAGGCGACTTGGCCTCGATTGACTACAACGACGAGACCAGCGACATTTGCAACAAGCTCTTTGAGATTTTCCAAAACCGCGCCAATGTAGGCGAGATGAAAGTTTTGATCGCCGGCGGCAACAACGAGCTTAACACGGTCTTTGCCAGCAGGGGAGCCAAGCCCACTTTGAGCGCCGTGGATCCCGGCCTGGAGGCGATTCGCGAGCAAGGCATAAATGTCTTCATGAAAAATGAGGCCGACGGCATTTTCGCGCTCCAGCAAAAAACGGCGGAAATCAATTCATTCTTCAAGGCGACCGGCGCCGAAGTATTGATAATACTAAACGAAGGCCGCCACTTGGTCGGCGTGATAGCGCTTGGCGAAAAGCGCGGCGGCGCCAGCTACGACGAATACGACATGCAGATATTCGACAAGCTTTATTCGTATTTCTTCGTTTTCGGCTACTACATGTCCAACATCGCCAACGCTTCCGTAGTCGGAACCGTAAACCGCGAAATCCGCATGTCGGCGCAAATCATCACTTCAATCCAGGAAAACATGGATCCGGTTGACAACCCCAAAATGGACGTGGGCTACCTTATGGTTCCCGCCCACAACATCGGCGGCGAATTCGTGGACCTTATCCGCTTGACCGACACCCGCCACATTTTTGTCACCGGCGCCCTTAGCGGAAAAGGAATTTCGGCCTCAATGAGCATGGTCATCTTGAAGTCGATCATCCGCACATACCTCAATTCCACCCACGACTTTAAAAAGCTCGTGGCAAAAGTCAACCAGTTCATCCGCTTTAGCCTTCCAAAGGGAACTTTCTTTGCCGGAGTCTTTTGCTTGATGGACTTTGAGACCGACACCCTTTATTACGTCAACTGCGGAATTCCCGCCATGCTCTTGTACACAAGGGCCTACAACAACGTAATCGAAATCCAAGGAAACGGCTATGTTTTGGGCTTTGTAAAGGACATCACGCCGCTTCTGAAAGTCAAGCAAATCAAGTTGAGCGCAGGCGACGTCATCGCGATATCCACCGCCGGACTCATAAACAGCCATTCGCTTCGCGGCGAGCAGTACGGAAAGGACAGGATCAAAAAGTCCATGACCGACAACTATATGTACAGCGGAATGCGCATGTGCGCCTTCTTGTTCGACGACCTAAAGCGCTTTATGGCCAAGGAATTGGACGACGACATCACCGTAACTATGATTCGCTACTTGGACAAGGACAGCCAGACTGTAAGCGACGAGGAGGACAGCGACAATGGAAGCTCTGACAATAACTGAAAAAAAAGGCGCCAACTACATTCTTCTTGAATTGAACGGCGCGATAAACGCATACACTTTGCAGGAATTTCAAAACCGCGTTTACTCAATCATAAAAGAGACAAATTTGGTTTTGGATCTTTCCAACGTCTTTGAAATCGATTCGTCGGGAATGGGCGTCTTGTTCGCTTGCTTCAACGACGGCCGCGAGGCGGGCAAACGCCTTTATCTTATGAACATGTCTCCGCAGGCCCAAAAAACGGTCAGCGACACCGGCTTTTTGGACGCCTTTAACGTCATCAGCTCGGTCACAGAGGTAGAGTGATCCGCTTGTATGCCGTGAAAATAATCACAGTAAACCGCCTGTTTGGGGCGGTTTTTTTATTGGCGGAGCGGTATGGCGGGCTTTTTGGTTAGCATATGCTAATTATTGCGGTTTTGTGGTGAATATTTTCACAGTATAACGGAAAAATTGCAAAATTCGCGCGAATTCTACATATATATTGACGTTTGCTTATTAACAAAAGCCGAATATGGGGTTATACTTTAATTTGAATTTATTGTATCCTTGGGCTTTTTGTCTTTGGACATATAGATTCAAACTATAACTGGCAAAAATTAAATTCTATAGCGGAATTTGCAGGAGTTTTTATGGCAAACAAAATTACCATCATCGGAGCGGGGCAGGTCGGCTCTACAGTAGCTTACGCCCTTACATTGAGACAGCTGGCTTCAGAAATCGTCATCATTGACATCATCAAGGAAAAGGCGATGGGCGAGGCCATGGACATCCGCCAGGCCACGCCTTTTGTAGGACCGATTTCGGTTCGCGACGGAGACTACGAGGACGCGAAAGATTCCGACATCGTAATCTTCACTTCCGGCGTGGGAAGAAAGCCCGGCCAGTCGCGCCTTGACCTTACCCAGACCAACGTGGACATCACAAAGAGCGTCATTCCTTTGATAACAAAGGCTTGCCCCAACGCCCTTTACGTAATTGTCGCCAACCCTGTTGACATTTTGACATACCAGTTCGTAAAGACAAGCGGTATTCCGGCCAACCGCATTTTCGGAACCGGAACTTTGCTTGACACGGCCCGCTTCCGCGCCCGCATCGCCGAGACCTACAAGGTAGGCGCCACAAACGTTCACGGCTACGTCTTTGGCGAGCACGGAGACTCCTCTTTTGTTCCGTGGTCTTTGGCCAACATCGGCTCAATTCCGGTTGACAACTTCGCCAAGTCTTTCACCGGCGAAAAGCTTCCCGACTTTGACAAGAACGACGTCGAGGACTACATCAGAAAGTCAGGCGGAATCATCATCAACGCCAAAAAATTCACCAACTACGGAATCGCCGCCACAACGGCCGACTTGGTCGAGGCCCTCAACTACCACACGGATTCAGTCTTGACGATTTCTTCAATGATGAACGGAGAGTACGGAATCAGCGACGTTTGCCTTTCAATCCCGACATTGGTCGGCTGCAACGGAATCAAGGGCCACATCGCCACTCCGCTTGCTGACGACGAAGTTGAAAAGCTGCGCCACTCGGCCGACTGTCTCAAGGACGTAATCAAGCAGGTCAACTTCTAGGCCGGCGGAACTTAAGGAAAAACTATGGCAGAAAAATTTAGAATTGAACACGATTCAATGGGCGAGATGAAAGTTCCCGCCGACAAGTACTGGGGCGCCCAGACAGAGCGCAGCCACGAAAACTTTGAGATTGGCGTTGGCATCGAGACTATGCCGCGCGAAATCACAAAGGCTTTCGGCTACCTCAAAAAGGCCGCCGCCATGGCCAACAACGCTCTTAAGCCGCAAAAGATGACCGCCGAAAAGCTCAAGGCCATCTCCAAGGCTTGCGACGAAGTCATCGAAGGAAAGCTCAACGAGCACTTCCCCTTGGTCGTATGGCAGACAGGAAGCGGCACGCAGAGCAACATGAACGCCAACGAGGTCATCGCCAACCGCGCGAACCAAATCGCCGGCAAAAAGCTTTGCCACCCCAACGACGACATCAACATGAGCCAGTCGTCAAACGACACTTTCCCCACGGCGCTCCACATTTCCGCCGTATACGCGATCGAAGACAAGCTCTTCCCGGCGATCGACACTCTTGTTTCAACTTTCAAAAAGCTTGAAAAAGAAAACATGAAAATCGTAAAGAGCGGCCGCACCCACTTGCAGGACGCGGTTCCGATTTCATTCGGTCAGGAAATCTCAGGCTGGAGGACAAGCCTTGAGCGCGACCGCAAAATGCTCGAAAGCTCTTTGCCGTACCTTAAGCAGCTGGCCCTTGGCGGAACCGCCGTCGGAACCGGCCTCAACGCGCCCAAGGGCTTTGACAAAAAGGTCGCCGAGTGCGTCTCAAAGTTGACCGGAAAGAAATTCGCCACGGCTCCCAACAAGTTCCACGCGCTTACAAGCAAGGACGAATTGGTCTTTGCCCACGGCGCCATAAAGGCTTTGGCCGCCGACATGATGAAGATTGCCAACGACGTGCGCTGGCTTGCTTCAGGCCCGCGCGACGGCCTTGGAGAAATCCGCATCCCGGAAAACGAGCCCGGCTCTTCCATCATGCCCGGAAAAGTCAACCCCACCCAGTGCGAGGCCGTCACGATGGTCGCCGTGCAGGTTATGGGAAACGACGCGGCGATCGGATTTGCCGCAAGCCAGGGCAACTTTGAGCTTAACGTCTTCATGCCGGTAATCGCCTACAACTTTATCCAAAGCGCGCGCCTCTTGGCTGAAGCGATGCTCAGCTTCAACAAGAACTGCGCGGTTGGAATCAAGGCCGACAAGGCAAAGATGAAGCACAACCTTTACAACTCGCTTATGCTTGTCACCGCTCTCAATCCCTACATCGGATACGAGAACGCGGCCAAGACCGCCCACAAGGCTTTTGACGAAAACATTTCGCTCAAAGAGGCTTGCGTGGGCTTGGGCTTCTTGACGGCCGCCGAGTTCGACAAGGTCTTCAAGCCGGAAGCCATGGCCTTTCCTAAATGACAACGACAAAAAACAATAGATAAGGAAACTTTATGGAGAACACAACTTATTCATACTTTCCCGGGTGCACGCTGAAGAACAAGGCCAAAGACCTTGACGCTTACGCGCGCGCTTCGGCGGAAGCTCTGGGATTTTCGCTTGAGGAAATTCCTGAATGGCAGTGTTGCGGCGGCGTTTACCCGACGGCCGCGGACGAAGTGGCGCAAAAGCTTTCTTCTGTCCGAGCCTTGGCGGCCGCCCGCGACGCTGGACGCGAATTGGTGACTCTTTGTTCCGCCTGCTACAACGTTCTTAAGCAAGTGAACGCCGACATGCAGAACAACGAGTTCGTCAGCTTTAAGGCCAACAACTATCTTAAGAAGGACGGAATCGAATACCACGGCGAAGCCAACGTGGTCCACTTTTTGGAAGTCCTTCGCGACAAGGTGGGCTGGGCCAATGTCAAGGCCGCCGTCAAGAATCCGCTTGCCGGAAAGAAAATCGGCGCCTACTACGGCTGCCTGCTTTTGCGCCCGGCCAACGTCCTGAAATTTGACGATCCCGAAAATCCGCAAATCTTGGAAGACTTCATCAAAGCCATCGGCGCCACTCCCGTCATTTACGCGCAGCGAAACGAATGTTGCGGCGCCTACACGATGTTCGACGACAAGAACATTCCGCAAGAGCGGGCGCAAAAAATCTTGGCCAACGCCACGGACATGGGAGCCGAGCTTTTGGTCACCAGCTGCCCCCTCTGCAAGTACAATTTGATTAAGAACAAGGGCGAATCCGGCCTTGACGTGATTTACTTTTCTGAATTGCTCGCCGAGGCTCTTGGCGTGAAGGAAAAGGCCTTGAAAATGATTAAGGAGGAAAAAATTGCTTAAGTCTGAAGTGGAACAGCTTAAGGAAGAAATCCTTAACGTCAGCGGCGTCAATCCCAAGAAGTGCATGATTTGCGGAAAGTGCTCCGGCACTTGCCCCAACTACGGCGCGATGGAATGGCACCCGCACCAGTTTGTTCAAATGGTCGAGAACGGCGAGATTGAGCCGCTTCTTTCAAGCAAGTCGATTTACGCTTGCCTCAGCTGCTTTGCCTGCCTTGAGCGCTGCCCGCGCCAGGTTGAGCCGGCAAAGCTTGTTCAAGCCGTTCGCGACGTTGTCGAGCGCAAGCGCGGCGCCAGAAAGCTTCCGGCGGAAACCGTTCCTTCGTTCTTGGACAAGGACATTCCCCAGCAGGCAATCGTGAGCGCCTTTAGAAAATACAAGAAATAGGAGCAGGGACAGATGGAAAGAATTGGTGTTTTTGTATGTCACTGCGGCACTAACATTGCCGGCACGGTTGACGTTGCCAAGGTCGCGGAAGAACTGGGAAAAGTTCCCGGAGTTGTTTACTCAACCCATTACACTTACATGTGCTCTTCCGCCGGACAAGCGATGATTGAGGAGCGCATAAAGGAAGACAAGCTTACGGGCGTTGTCCTTTGCTCTTGCTCTCCGCGCATGCATGAAAAAACCTTCCGCGCCTGCGCCGAACGCGCCGGCCTCAACCCCTACAAGGTCGAGGTGGCCAACATTCGCGAGCAGTGCTCATGGGTAATGAAGGACATGGCGGACGCGACCGAAAAGGCCGTCGCTTTGGGAAAAGCCGCCATCGCGAAATCTATATTGGACACTCCGCTCACTCCGGGCGAAACTCCGATGACAAAGAGGGCTCTTGTAATTGGCGGCGGAATCGCGGGCATTACAGCCGCGCTTGACATCGCCGAGGCCGGCTTCCCGGTTGACTTGGTTGAAAAAAAGCCGACGGTCGGCGGAAAGATGGCCATGTTGGACAAGACATTCCCCACGCTGGACTGCGCCTCTTGTATCGTAACTCCGCGAATGACGGAAGTCGGCCAGAACCCCAACATCCGCATTTTGTCTTACAGCGAAGTCACAGGCGTCACCGGCTACATCGGAAACTTTACGGTTGACATCAAGCGAAAGGCCCGCTACGTTGACGAGACAAAGTGCACGGGCTGCGGCGAATGCACCGAAAAATGCCCGATGAAAAAGGTTCCCAACGACTTTAACCTTAACCTCAACAACAAGACCGCGGTTTACATTCCGTTCGCGCAGGCCGTTCCAAAAATCGCGACAATCGACGCGAATTACTGCTTGCACATGAAGGCTCTTAAAAACGGAAAGGACAATGTTTGCGGAATGTGCCAAAAGGTTTGCGGCGCCGGAGCGATCAACTTTAACGCCAAGGACGAGGTCATCACCGAAAAATATGGCGCGATCGTAGTGGCCACAGGCTACAACATGATCGACCTTAAGCCTTACGCCGAATTTGGCTACGGACTCAGCAAGGACGTAGTTTCTTCTTTGGAATACGAGCGCTTGATGAACGCTTCCGGCCCGACAGGCGGACATCTTCTCCGACCGTCGGACGGCGTGGCTCCCAAGAAAATCGTGTTCATCCAGTGCGTCGGAAGCCGCTGCTCGGCGGAAGGAAAGGGCAACCAGTATTGCTCTAAAGTGTGCTGCATGTACACCGCCAAGCAAACGATTCTTACCCGCGACCACTGGCCTGACACTGAATGTTACGTCTTCTACATCGACGTGCGAACTCCCGGAAAGCAGTTTGACGAATTCTACCGCCGAGCCGTGGAGCAGTACGGCGTTCACTACATCAAGGGCATGGTCGGAAAAGTCACTCCGCAGTCAAACGGAAAGCTTGACGTTCAGGGAAGCGACTTGATTTTGAACAAGCAAGTTCACATCGAAGCGGACATGGTTGTTTTGGCCGGCTCTTTGGAAGCCGACGAAACCGCGCGCCCGCTTGCCACGATGCTCACAACCTCTATGGACAACGACGACTTCTTCTTGGAAGCGCACGTAAAGCTTCGCCCGGTGGAAAGCCCGACTGCGGGCATCTTCCTTGCCGGCGCCTGCTTGGGCCCCAAGGACATTCCGGAAACTGTCGCCCAGTCTTCCGGCGCGGCCGCGAAGGCGATTTGTCTTTTGGTAAAGGACAAGCTCAAGAACAATCCTTGCACGGCCAAGCCCGACGAGAACGCTTGCAACGGCTGCGGCCAGTGCGCCAACGTTTGTCCCTACGGCGCCATCAGCTACGTGGACAAGGATTTCCGCGGCCCCAACCGCACTACAATCACGCGCCATGTGTCGCAAGTCAATTCGGCCATGTGCCAAGGCTGCGGCGCTTGCACCGTCGCGTGTCCCAGCGGAGCCATGGATTTGCAGGGCTTTAGCAACAAACAAATTTTGGCGGAGGTTGACAGCGTACTATGAGCGAAACTACGACAAACACATCTTGGACACCAAGAATCGTTGCCTTTTGCTGCAACTGGTGTTCCTACGCCGGAGCCGACCTTGCGGGAAACAACCGCTTGGAGTATCCGGCCAACGTAAAAATTATCCGCATTCCGTGCTCTTGCCGCTTGAACCCTCTCTTTATTTTGAGAGCCTTCCAGCGCGGAGCCGACGGAGTGATTTTGTGCGGCTGCCACCCTGGCGACTGCCACTATTCGACAGGCAACTACTTTGCCCGCAGAAGAATGACCTTGCTCTTTAGCATGTTGGACTTCTTGGGAATCGAAAAGGCCCGCACAAGAGTTGAATGGTGTTCGGCGGCGGAAGGCGTCCGCTTTGCCGGAATTATGAACGACTTTGTAGCCAAAATCACCGCTCTTGGCGAAAACAAAAAATTGGAGGACGTACGATGCAAGAACTAACTTCCGATTTGATTAAAATCGCCAAGGAAAAGTTGGCGAGCGGCGCGGTCCAGCAGGTAATCGGCTGGAGGCGCGGCCTCTTTGACGAGGATGTCACTCCTTCTACCTTTAAGGACGCGGCCGACTTGGAAAAGAATTTTGTCTTTAACAAATACTGCAAGGCCAACCTTTCAAAGTATTTGGTAAAGATTACCCGCGCCATCGAAACGGCCAAGACGACTACCAGAACAAACAACGCGATGGCCAAACAGCGCGACCCCAACGCGGCGGAAGCGCCCATTCCCAACGAAAAGGTTTTGGCCTTCCTAAAGCCCGGCGACACTCACTCGTTCTGCCAGCTTTTAAAAGAAAACAGAATCACGCGCGACGACGTTTACGTTGTGGCCGTTCCGTGCTCTTGCGAGATGGACGAAAGCGTTAAGGAAGGCGAGGGCTGCGACCACTGCCGCAACAAAAAGCACGTCGTTTACGACGAGGTTGTCGGAAAGGCAAGGGAAGAAGCCATTGGAGATCCGTCGCGCTTTGAGGGCGTTGAAAAAATCGACGCGATGAGCGCCGACGAGCGCCACGAGTTCTGGAAAAACGAATTCAGCCGCTGCATTAGATGCAACGCTTGCCGCGACGTTTGCCCGGCCTGCACTTGCGAAAAGTGTGTCTTTGACAACAACAACTTGTACACAAGCCAAAAAGTGGCGCAGGTTTCCTTTGAAGAAAGCCTTTACCACATCATCCGCTCCTGGCACGTCGCCGGCCGCTGCACAGACTGCGGCGAATGCTCTCGCGTTTGCCCGGAACACATTCCGCTCCACTTGCTCAACCGCAAGTTTGTCAAGGACATCGACGAAATCTACGGTCCTTACATTGCCGGAAGCGACATGGAAACAAAGCCGCCGATGCTCACTTGGACAGCCGGCGACGCGGAGCCGAGCGTCGTTTACGAGCGCTCGCCTGAAGAAGAAGGAGGCGAATAATGCTTAGCGTATCAAAAGACAAAATCAATTCGCTCTTTGAGGCGATCGCAAAAGACAAGACGCTTTACCTTCCCGTTGACAACGCCAGCGGAAAAGCGAATTTTGAAAAATGGCAAAAGGGAACAAAGCTTTCCGAAGCGCTAAAGACTGTCCGCAGCGCCAAGGACTTTTTCTTCCCCAAGACCGAAAAAATGGTAGGCTACAAAGTCGAAGCGGGAAACATCACCGTTGAAGACCCAAGAAAAGAGTTGGACGACTTTGTAGTCTTTGGAGTCCGCGCTTGCGACGCCAAGGCCTTTGACATCTTTGACAAAGTTTACTTGGAAATGACTCCCACCGACAGCTATTACAAGAACCGCCGCGACCACGCGGTTGTCGTGACGCTAGCTTGCTCTGAGCCTGACAAGAACTGCTTTTGCTCAAGCTACGGCTTGGACGCGGCAAATCCCGCCGGCGACGTAAGCGCTTGGCTTGCGGGCGGCGACTTTTACTTTAACGCCAACACCGACAAGGGAAAGAAATTCCTTGCCAGCGTGAAGGGCGCCCTCAAGGAAAAGGACGCCGCCGCCGTTGACGCGGAAAAGAAGACGATTAAGGAAAAGGTTGAAAAGCTTCCGTTCGCGCATCTTGACTTGGAAAAGTTCAAGAACGTTCCGATGATGACGCTTTTCAATTCCGACGTCTGGGCAAAGCTCAGCGAGTCATGCCTTGGCTGCGGAACTTGCACCTACGTTTGTCCGTCGTGCATGTGCTTTGACGTCCGCGACTACGACACAGGCCACGGAATCGAGCAGAGCCGCACTTGGGACTCGTGCATGTATTCCGACTTCACCCAAATGGCGGCCGCCAACCCGCGCCTTACGCAAAAGGAAAGGTTCCGCCAGCGCTTTATGCACAAGCTGGTTTACTACCCGATGGCGCACGAAAAGCTTTTTATGTGCGTAGGCTGCGGCCGTTGCTTGGACAGCTGCCCGATCCACATGAACATCGTAAAAGTAATCAAGGCTTTTAACGAAGCCAACTTGGGAGGAAAGTAATGCTAGAGCAAGAATCATTTATTCCGTATGTCGGAGTAATCAAAGAAATGTTCGACGAAACTCCCGACGTAAAATCGTTCCGCGTCGTCGGCTTGGACGGAAAAAAGCTCTTTGAGCACAAGCCCGGCCAGTGCGCGATGTTGATCGTTCCCGGAGTGGGCGAGTCGATGATTTCAATCACTTCTTCGCCGACGGTCCAGGAATACCAGCAGTTCTCAATCAAAAAGTGCGGCTGCGTCACAAGCTGGCTTCACGCCGCCAAGCCCGGAACGCAAATCTGCGTCCGCGGCCCGATTGGAAACGGCTTTCCGGTTGACACGACTTTTAAAGGCAAGGACATCTTGGTAATCGCCGGCGGTATCGGCTTGGCTCCGGTTCACTCGGTCGTTGACTACATGCTTGCCCACCGTTCCGACTACGGAAAAATCCAGGTCATCTACGGTTCAAGAAGCAAGGCCGACCTTGTCTTCCTAAAGCAGCTTCAGGAAGAATGGGCCCACGCGCCAAATCTCAAGCTTGACTTGACGATTGACCGCGCCGAAGAGGGCTGGGACGGCCACGTTGGCTTTGTTCCGCCTTACGTGACCGAGATGAATCCGGATCCCAGCATGACTGTCATTATGTGCGGCCCGCCGATTTTGATTCACTTGTCGCTTGACGCTCTTAAAAAGCTTGGCTTTAAGGACGACAACGTCTTTACAACGCTTGAGATGCGCATGAAGTGCGGAATCGGAAAGTGCGGAAGGTGCAATGTAGGAAACAAGTTCGTCTGCAAGGACGGCCCTGTGTTCAGTTTTACGCAGCTGGCGGATTTGCCGCCTGAGTATTAAGACAAATAGGAGAACGATATGGCAGAAACTAAAAAGGAAATGGCCACAATTTACATTTTTGGAAAAAAATACGACGTTCCCGCCGAATTGACGATTATGAACGCCATGGAATACGCGGGCTACCAGCTTAAGCGCGGATGCGGCTGCCGCAACGGCTTTTGCGGCGCTTGCGCCACGATTTACCGCATTGAAGGAAGCAACGACTTGTTGACGGGCTTGGCCTGTTCCACAAAAGTGCAGAACGGAATGTATATCGCGACGCTTCCCTTCTTCCCGCTTGTAAAGCAGGTTTACGACATCAACAAGATTAAGCCTGAGCAGTCGGTCATGATGCAGCTTTACCCGGAGATTTACTCTTGCGTGGGCTGCAACGCCTGCACGCGCGCCTGTCCGCAGGAACTCAACACGATGCAGTACATCGCCTACGCCCAGCGCGGAGACTTCGCCAAGTGTGCCGACCTTTCGTTTGACTGCGTTATGTGCGGCTGCTGCTCAAGCCGCTGCCCGGCCGGAATCAGCCACCCGCAAGTGGCCGAGCTTGCCCGCCGCATCAACGGAAAGTACTTGCAGCCCCAGGCCCAGCACCTTCTTGACCGCGTGAAGGAAATCGAAAGCGGAAAGTGCGAGAAGGCGATTCAAAAGATGATGAAAGAGCCCTTGGACAAAATCAAGGAACTCTACAATACTCGCGATATTGAGAAATAAGTTCAAATTGCCTTCCTTGGCAATTTGAACTTGTCAAGTTTTGCGTCGCAAAACTTGCAAGTTGTTGGAGAAACAAAAAAGCGCCATCCTTGGCGCAGTTAGGAGTTGATATTATGTATGGCAATTACCTTGACAAAGCCGCGAAAATCGTTGAAAAGAAACGCGAGGCTAACTTAAAATTTGAACACGCCCGTCTTACGGCGGAAGAAAAGGACGACCTTCTTTTGAAGTTCCACCCGGACCGCATCAAGAAGCAGTTTGTGGAACTTAAGATCGGTCCCAACAAGGGACAAAAGGCCCCGATTGAATTGGCGGAGATGCTTCAGGCCAAGCCCCGCGTGGAGCCTGACAAGATTGACCTTGACCACATCGACTACGAAGCCGACGTTTTGGTTATCGGCGGAGGCGGTGCCGGAACAAGCGCCGCGATTATGGCCAGTTTGGCGGCGGCCACTTTGACGGAAAGCCCGAATTGGTTTACACATTGGTGAACAAGGCGCCGTCCGTAATCAAATGGCTCAACGACCTTGGCGTGGAATTTGACAAGGAAGCCGACGGCACGATGGTGACAACGCACGGCGGCGGAACAAGCCGCAAGAGAATGCACGCCTGCAAAGACTATTCAGGCGCGGAAATCATGCGCACCCTTCGCGACGAGACTTTCAACCGCAAGGACAAAATCACAGTGGTTGACTTTACGGCCGCCATTGAATTGATTAAAAACGAAAAAGGCGAGGCCGCCGGCGCCGTCTTGATGAACATGGAGACAAACGAGCTTCGCATCGCCAAGGCCAAGGTTGTTATCATCGCCACAGGCGGCGCGGGACGAATGCACTACCAGGGCTTCCCCACGTCAAACCACTACGGAGCCACAGCCGACGGCCTTGTAATCGCCTACCGCGCCGGAGCCAAGCTTTTGTACCAGGACAGCTTGCAGTACCACCCGACAGGAGCCGCTTACCCGACTCAGATTCTTGGAAAGCTCGTCACGGAAAAAGTCCGATCGCTGGGCGCCAAGCTCATCAACAAGGACGGCGAGGTTTACATCCACCCGCTTGAGACCCGCGACGTGAACGCTTCGGGCATTATCCGCGAAGTTCGCGAAGGCCGCGGCGTTAAGAACGACGTTCAGGACGCGGTTTGGCTTGACACTCCGATGATTGAAATGATTCACGGCGAGGGAACGATCCTTAAGTCAATCCCCGCCATGTACAAGATGTTCATCAAGTACGGAATCGACATCCGCAAGGAGCCGATTTTGGTTTACCCGACGCTCCACTACCAAAACGGCGGCGTTGAGATTGACAAGACTTGCCACACAAACGTCGCGAACCTTTTGGTGGCCGGCGAGGCCTCAGGCGGCGTTCACGGAACAAACCGCTTGATGGGAAACAGCTTGCTTGACGTTGTGGTCTTTGGACGCGAAGCCGGAATCGAAGCCGGAAAAATGTTCAAGAAAATCAAGCTTTCAAAGGAACTTTCCTTGAAGCACGTGAAGGACTTTGAAAAGGCCAGAACCGCCGCCAAAATCAAGGGCAATGCGGTCTCTCCCAAACTTCTTCCGCGCTACACTCACGGAAACCCGGAGTTTGAAAAGGAGATTCCCGGCGCGAGCAAATAAGTCGTTCGGAACGCAGTTCCGAACTTAACTAGTTTTCGCCGTTGGCGAAAACTAGAGTGCCCGGTTGTTCAAATGGCCGTCCGACAGGACGGCCGCTTGTTTGTGTGTGGGAGCTTATTGATTGAATTCCGCCAAAGCCGAGAGCAATTCGTTGTTGTCCCGCTCGTCTCTAATGGCGAGTCGAATCCATTTGCTTTTTTCAAAACATTTTTTTCCTGTCAAATCTTTTATGAAAATTCCATGTTTTTCAAGCAAGCGCATGGCAAGCCGAGTTGACTGCGTTCCCTTGAGCTTGCATAGGACAAAATTCGCTTGGCTTGGATAAACTTGCAGAAACTTGATTTTTGACAATTCTTTTATGAATCTGTCTCGTTCCGCCGCGATTTTGTCGCAAGCGGTGCTATATGTTTTTTCGTATTTTTCATATATTTGAAGAAAATATTCTGCGAATGAATTAATGTTCCAAATTGAATTTTTCTTTTTAATTTTGCCAATCAATTCTGTGTTTGAAGACGCTAGAACGCCAAGTCGAAGGCCTGGAACGCCGTAGCTTTTGCTTATTGACTTAATGGCAATGAGGTTTGGAAATTCCGTCAGGATTTCTTGGTCGAAAAGCGTGTATCGAATTTCTTTTTTTGCAAAATCAATGAATGATTCGTCAAAGATTAAGCTTGCGCCAGTTTTTTTTAGTTCCCTTAGCAAATTGACCACGTCTTTTTTGGACAGAAAATTTCCGGAAGGATTGTCTGGGTTGATTAACAGGACTGCTCCGGCTTTTTGCTTCTTTGCGGCGACCGCGATGTCCTTCGCTGTGTATGAAAAATTCATTCCGCTAGTGTCCATCGGAATTATTTCGCAATTTGCCAATCGTTCAGGGTATTCGTTGAAAGTAGGGTAAGGGACTACGATTTTTCCGCAAATTGTTTCTCCAAAAGAAGATATTAATT
>ONET01000101.1:11505-17657 GCA_900316905.1 uncultured Treponema sp. | reverse complement strand
ATCAGCTTGTTTTCAAGCTCGTCGGAATTAGAAAGCTCCTGGACGACCACGTCCTCCATCGAGCTCATGTATTCGCCTTCTACAGTTGATTCCTCTTCCTCGGCGAAAGCGGCCCAAGACAAAAGCGTGGCTGCGGCCAGAAGAGTGGCAATTTTCTTAACGTTCATAAGCGCTCCTATAAATATTCCTATATAGTATCGGCAAAAAATAAATAAATCAATATAATTTTAGTTACAGTTGGGGAAGCTCCACCTTCCAGTCGCCGTTTTCCTTGACAAAGTTGTAGTAAACGGTGATTTTGGTCTTGTCGTCTTCGGTCTTGGTCACTTGGACGGCCTTGACAGATTCCGCCGAATTGTAACGGATCTCGTCTATTTGGCGGCCCTTTCTTGAAGGAATGAAAACATAGTTGAAGTAGTCGCCCAAATTCTTTAGCTTGACTCCCTTCAGCTCCTTGGGAAGCTTTTCGGAAGCCTTGGCCAAAGTGTAGTTGTCGGACCAATATTTCTTTGAGTCAGAGGCGATGTAGTTGAGCCAAGAGCTGTAGTCCTTCTTTGTCATTATGTTGTTTAGCTCCGCTATCTTTTTCATGATGGCGGCTTTGTCCGCGTTGAAAGTTTCCTTAGAGACCGCGCTGCCTTCAATCTTGTTGATTGAGCGCTGGTATTCCAAGTCGTCCTCTGTTGGCTCCTGAACTGCGGCCGGAGCCTCTTGCTTTGTGGACTCGCATGAAATCAGCGAAAGCGCCAACGCCGCCGAGACCAAAAATATAATCGCGTTTTTCTTCATAAGGAACATTATACAGCGCCTTGTCTTAAAAATCAAGATGCGCGCCGCAAAAAAAACGCCCTCCGTTTGTCCGCTTCAAATCGCGCGGAACTCTTGACATTTTCTATAATAAGGTGGAAAATAATAGTATTTATGATTAAAAGTTTAAAGTTGAACAATGTCTATGCCCCTTTATGTTTGGCCAGCCGCCCCAAAAAATTATTTTCCCGAGCGGCGATTTTGCTTTCGGCGCTTTTTTATTCTTTGGCATTTTTTTCATGCGACAATTCCTCTAGCGACAACATGGCGCTTTTTGCGGCGCTCGCCCAGCCGCCGGCCGGAACAAGCGCGCCCGCGCAGCCTGCCGCGACCGTAAACGAAAACGGAAAACAAATGGTTGTCTTTTCAGGCTGCCTGGTTGGGGCGGCGGGCGCCTTTCCCGCGCGAATGTCGGCGCAAGTTTCCGCGCTGCTTGACGGCGGACAAAGCGACGGCCTTTCCATGAGCGCCGCGCCTACGCTTGACACGGAAGCGGGCGGCGGCTACGAAATGTTCGCCACGGCCACGGCGGAAGGCATGCCTGCCGTTGAAGGAGTCTTTGGAACAACCGCCGCCGACAAGCGCTTCTTTAGCATGAGCCTTGAGGTTGGAAATACTTGGAGCATTGTTTGCGGAATCCGGGCCGCGAGCGGCGGCTCCGTCATGGAGGACTCTTACGACTTTGAGGCCAAAATAACTTCCCCGGTCCTTTCGCACACATTCAACCTTACGCCCAAAAAAGACGGAAGCGGCTCCGTGGCCCTTTCCGTTACGGCGGATTCAACAGTGACAAAAGCCGTGGCCCTGTGTTTTGACGAAGCCTGGAAGCAGGCGGCGCCCGCGGGAGCGGAAAAAGAGCTCGACTTGTCGGCGTCTCCGGCCTTGCTAAACATAGGCTCCTTAAAGAGCGGCTCTTATGAAGTGAGCCTTAACTTTTTTAAGGACGACGGAAGCGGCGGCCGCGTCTTTTTGTATTCTGTTTTGCAGACCATAAACGTCTTTGACAACGCCGCCACCGACATGTGGATTTCTTCTGCCGGCGAGGGAAAAATCCAGGCGCACGCGGACGGAAAGACCTCGCTTGTCGTGGACGGCTCGGAAATAATGGCCGCCGCGCGAACGATTTTTTACGTAAGCGACGCGGCGGGAGCGGCGGCCTTGGGAGTTTCCGCCCCCAGCGACTCCAACAGCGGAAGCGCCTACGAGCCGCTTGAAAGCCTTGGACGCGCGGCGCAAATAATTTCCGCCGCCGGAAATTCCGCCCAAAAAAAAGAGTATAAAATTTTTGTAAACGGAAATATTCCCTGCAACGCAAGCTTGGACTCAAGCCTTGACGACGTGGCTTTGGGAATAACGATAACCGGCCTTGGAGCGTCCGGCTCTTCCGACGCGCTTCAAGGAGACGGCTCTTCAAGAAGCGTCGTGACGCTTTCGACAAAGGCTCCCGTGACGATAAAAAATTTGAGCGTTACAGGAGGCCGCGGCTCCAGCGGCGCTGGCGTCAACATTACAGCAAGCGGGGCGCGTCTTGTCTTGGCGAGCGGCGCCAAAGTTGTTGGAAACACGGCGGCTACCTCCGGCGGCGGCGTGAGCGTTTGCGCCGGCGCCGAGCTTGAAATTCAAAACGGAGCCGAAATCAGCGCGAACGTATGCAATCAAGGCGGAGGACTTTATATTTTTGCTTCCAACGACGCCGTGTCGAAGGGCGGAACCGTCGTGATGACGGGCGGAACTATAAAAGGCAACACCGGCGGAAACGGCGCCGGCGGAGTTGAAAACCACGGAACTTTTAAAATGTCCGGCGGAACCATCGAAAACAACAAGGCCAACTATGTTGGAGCCGTCTTGGTTGAATCAGGCTCTGTTTTTGAAATAAGCGGCTCCGCCTCAATTCCTTACGGCGCTTTGAACTCAAGCGGAAATCTTGAGACGGGCGAAGGAAAGAACGACGTTTTTCTTTCCGCGATTACTGGCGGCGGAGGAGCCGTAGAAACAATCACCGTGGCGGGAAACCTTTACGCAAGCGGCGTTGTGGCGACAATCCACGCCAAGGACTGGCCGCGCGGAAAGCAAGTCTTGGCCGCCAGCGGGGGCGTGACCGCGCTGTCTGACGACATCTTGGAAAAGTTTGACTTTACCGACACGGACTTTCATGTAAACAGAAACAAAAGCGACGCGCGGCAGGGCCTTCTTGCCGGAGACATTTACGTGGCAGGAAGCGGCTACCGCCATTGCCTTGCCGCCGGAAGCGACGCGGCCGGAGTTACAGGCACAAAGAACGCGCCGTTCGCTTCTATAAGCTACGCCGCGTCAAAGATTTTGGACGGCGGCAAGAACACGATTCTTGTGGACGGAAGCCTGGGCGCCCAAGAAATCACAAGCGGCCTTTTCGCGGCCAACTGTTCCGAGCTTACGATAAAGGGCTGGAGCGACGCCACGCATCCAGCGCTTGGCGACGACGGCCTTCCTGTAAACAAACTCGACGCTGGCGGAAGCGGAAGCGTCTTTAAGACAGAAAGCGGCGTTCCGATTGTAATGGAAAACCTTATGATAACCGGCGGAAACGCCACTAACGGCGGCGGCATTTATGTGGCCGGCGGCGCGACAGTCACTCTTGGAGAAGGAGCTTGCGTGGCGGGGAACAAGGCTTCTTATGGCGGCGGCGTTTACGTAGCGGGCGACTTGCTGATCGACGGCGGAGTGGTGGGCGACAAGAACGCGACCGACCACGCGAAATATGAAGACGACTCCTATTCAAATTACGCCGGGGAGAAAGGCGGCGGCGTATGCTTTGCTGCCACAGGAAAGGTCACTTTAAAAAGCGGCTTTGTGGCCTACAACTATTCAAAAAAAAGGGGCGGCGGAATCGCAACGTCGTTCGACGCCTCAAGCGATAATTCACAACTGGACTTAAAGGGCGGCGAGGTTAGCTATAATTGCGCGGGGCCGCATGACGATTTTGAAGTGGGCGGCGGCCTTTTTCTTAAAGGCTGCAAATTTTATTTTACGGGCGGCAAAGTCCACCACAATTATGCCGTCGCCGGCGGCGGCGGCATATGCCTGCAAAAAACGGTTGGAGCCGCGATAATGTCCGGCGGAAGCGTCTATGACAACGAATATCGCAATACAACGCCGGGCACAACGGTAGACCATAAATGGGGCTCCGACCTTTTGCTGTTTGACGAAGCGACGCTAGACATGAGCGGGGGAAGAATTTATATTTATTCCTCTTCGCAAAAGGACTATGGCGTTATGATTAGGACGTCAAGCTGCGCTCTGAACATTAGCGGAAACGCGGAAATATCCAAAGAAACGCCTCTCTTGCCCGGAGACATTATTTATAACGAAGGACTTGACACTTACACATACAATGACAATCCCATAACAATCGCGGGCGCCCTGACTCCGCCAGACGGAGACGCCACAAAAAAGAACGTCTACATCGTTCCCACTCATTGGAAGCGCGGCCTGCAAGTTTTAAACGCGAGCGCCTCCATTCCCGCAGCGGAGCAAGCGGCCCTTGTTGCCGCAAACATAGGCCGCTTTGCCACGACAGACGAAGAATTTGACGTAAAGGCAAAGGGCGCCGCAGGCTTCATAAGCGCGCCGATTTGCGTGGCGGCTTTGAACCACACTGGTCCGGGCGCGCGAAGGTCTCCGGTCAACGAGGGCGCTTTGGGCCAAAAAGATTGGGGCGCGCCAAGCGAGCTGGACAGCGCGCGCGGAACCAGAAGCGAGCCTTTTGCCAAGATGAGCCAAGCCGTGGCGCAAATGACAGACAATACCGCTCCCTACGAGATTCTTATAAATGGAACTATAAAAGGCTCGGCCTACGCCTGCGCTACATTCGAAGGATCCAATGTTGGCGATGTGACAATCAGGGGCGTGAACGGCGACAACTCCATTGACGTTCTTGACGTTGACAAACTTAGCGCGGGCAACACGTCCAAATCTATAGCCCTTCAGTTTAGCGGAGCTGCCGCGGCAAGCAAGATGTCCGCGACAATCCAAAACCTAAAGATAACCGGCGCCAACAATCTGGGCGGCGGCGACTCTTATCCTCACGGCGGCGGAATCTACGCGCATTGGGCCAACATAAGCCTTGGAAAAGGCGTCTTGATTACCGGGAACAAGGCCTATTATGGCGGCGGCGTTTACCTTGACGGCAGCAATCTTTTTGTTTACGCCGACGCGCGCATAGGCCAAGACGCAAGCGTAACCGCGACAGACGAGAGCGATTGTTCCAACTACGCGCGCGGCGACGGCGGCGGCATTTATTGCAACCAAAGCAACGCTTACCTTGGCTACAAGGAAGACTTGAGCGTTGCCGAGCTCGACGACGCGTGGACTGGCGGAATTTACCGCAACTGCTCCTCATACAACGGCGGTGGAATTCGAATTGGCAATGGAAGCAAAATCCAAATTGCGGCTGGAAACATAAGCCGCAATTTGGCAACTAAAGAAGGCGGCGGCATTTACATACATTCTGCGGGAGGAAACAGCGCCGAAATATCAGGCGGAAAAATAGAAGAAAACCAATCCCAAGCGACAGGATCTGTTGACGGTGGCGGAGGCATTTGCAATTGTGGTTCTCTTGAAATAAGCGGCGGAGAGATTAACGGAAACATCGCCAATAAAGGCGGCGGCGTTTATGACGGCAACGCCAGTGGATCGCTTTCTTTGTCGGGCGGAAAATTCCAAAACAACAAGGCTGTGGAATCGGGCGGCGCGATATGCCATATTGCCGGAACGTTCACGATGGGCGGAACGGCCTGGATTCCCTACGGAGTGACAACTAGCGACGGCGGAACGACAACTACAGCCACGGGCGCGGGCAAAAACGACGTTTTCATTAATGATGAAAAATATATCACGATAGAAAGCGCCTTGTCTTTGCCAACAGGCGCAAGCGGCGCCAACGCCACAATCACGCCGCGTACATGGAAGCGCGGAACTGTAATCGCGCAAGGCAAGGACGGCGGCGCGCTTCCGACAGGAACCAAAGACAGGCTCGCGCTTACGGACGCAAGCGGCGACGAATGGCAGTTGGAACTTTCAAGCGACAAAAAGAGCGCGTCAATATTCGCGCCGATTTACGTCGCCGCAAGCGCGGCCTATGACGCTGCGACAAATCCCGGCGGCTATAGGGTTTGCGGCTCTGGCGGCGACAACAGTAACATAGGCACAAAGAGCGCGCCTTACGCCACCGTGACAAAGGCGCTTGGCGACTTGAATAATTCCGGCAAAGACTACACGATTAACATTGACGGAAAAGTAACGGACAACGTGACATTGCAGTTGTCCACGACAACGCATGCAAAGAGCCTTACCCTTACGGGCGCGAA
>ONET01000101.1:0-11484 GCA_900316905.1 uncultured Treponema sp. | reverse complement strand
AGGGCAACACTCCTGTAACGATTACCTATCTAAAAGTGAGCGGCGGAAAAGCGGGCGGCTCCGGCGGCGGCATTTGTTTAAATATCGGCGCCACCTTGAACTTGGAGGCTTCGTCCTTTGTTACGGACAACTTGTCCCAAGGGGATGGAGCGGGAATTTATGCCGGCGGAACGCTGAACGTCATGGGAGCTGCTAAAGTCTACGGAAACAAAAAAATTGACAGCTCGGGAAACATAATCGGCGACTCAAACGTCTACCTTCCAAGCGGTAAAGTTATGAAAGTTTTGGGCGATCTCGATGGGGCAGAAATCCACGTGTCCACGCAAACCGAGCCCAGCATAGACTTTACGACATCGCCGGCCACTGTCAACCCGGTGATCATAACGAATGAATACCAAAGGTACAACTCCACAGATCCAAGCGCATTCTTTAAGGGCGACAAATACGGCGTGAGCTTTGACTCTTACTACGGTGAAGCGGTATTTGGCGTTCACGGCGGCGGCATCAGCATAGAGGACATTTACAAGGATCTGGCGTTCAGCATTGACAAGACGTGGGTGGATGTTGAGGCTGCGGCAAGAACGCTCACATTCCAAGCAAAAGTAGGCGGTTCGACAAGCATTGCGTTTGGCGACGGCGACGGAAAGATAAATCCTTCGTTTAAGGTCAGCTATCACGGCGAAGACGTTCCTTCCGGCTATTGGACTCCAAGCGTCGCGTCAAATTCCGCCTCTTTGACGTTTAACACGAGCGGCTCAAAAGTTCTTCCCGCCGGTGACTACATCGTGACCATTAACGGCGACTACAAGGGAAAGACTTACAGCGCTAGCTTTACGGTTGGCTTTGGCAAAAAGTACGAGCCCACCGCAAAAGCGACTCCCGCAAAAGCCGGAACGGACGGCAGCGCCGGAACCAGCGCCACATACGTTTACTTTGGCGACTGGCCGCAGACCGTAAAGGCCGCGGACGTTACGGTAAACGAAAACGACAAGGACCCCACGCCGCACGGCGCCTTTGACTACTATCGCGGAAGCGACGGCGCTTGGTACGTAAAGTGCATGGAAAAAGGTTTCTCGACTAGTTACACTTACAGCGACGGCACCCCTGTCGGGCAAAGCGGAATTGAAAAGTGGTTCAAGGTAGAGCCGATAAAGTGGCGCGTCCTTACGATGTCTTTTGACCACGACGGAAACGCTAGCACCGCGCCAAAATGGCTTTTGCTTGCGGAAAACGTTTTGGCGGTTGAAAAGTATTACGACGGCAACAGCAATGATAGAACCATAAGCGGCGCAACAGTTCGCATGGGCAATTACCAGCATTCAGCGGTGCGCGCCTATCTAAACGGACTTTCTTACAACAAAGACGGAACGACAAATTCCACTTATAACGGAAATGGCTTTTTGCAGGCCGCGTTCTCGTCCGACGCGCAAATCAAAATCGCCACGACAACAGTTGTGAACGACGGCGCCAGCACAACAGACGCTAGCGGAACTCTTGTGAAAGCGGACGGAAGCGACCCGGGCTATCCGAATGATTATACTTGCGCCAACACAAACGACAAGGTTTTCTTGTTGAGCGAGCGGGAAGTCTCTACGACCGAATACGGCTTTGGATCCTACACTTCTACAGGTTCAACTTCAAAACGTGTTAAGGCTTTGACTGACTATGCAAAGGCGAATCACGGACGCGCGTATAGCGGTAGCGACAAGGATTATTGGTGGCTGCGCACGCCAAGCTATAATTATTCAAATTACGCGCGCTGCGTAAATGGTGAAGGCGGAAGTTACGCGACAAACCACTCGGCTCACGCTAACACTAACGATATAGGCGTCGTTCCCGCGATATGCGTGACTTTGGAATAAAGGGGGAGAATGATGATGATGAACTTACAGACAGTTAAAAGATTTTATTCCCTCTTTAAGGCAAACATCGCAGTTGTCGCTAAGTTCCGTCTTTACGATATGATTGAGCGTGGCAAGATAAACAAAAACGCCGTTTCTGCGGGCGGTTTTTATGGCGGGAATGAAATCGGAATCGCCCGTTACAAAAACAACTCTTTCGGCAATATGGTTGTAGCTAATCCAAGCGAGGTCAAGACCGATTTTAATGTCAACGCCCTTTTGATGAAGCTCCGGCTCAAAGTCGTCGTTGGTAAGCGGCGTTTTGTTGTAGGCGGATTTTCTAAGCTTCCATCCGCAAAATTGGAGCGCGCCTTCACGGACCGCGAAAAAGTCAAGTTTTTTTATGTCGGAAAGCAGTTGGATTCCGTTCGCGTATTGCGGAGTTTTTTCAAAAAGAAAGGCGCGGTTTGTGACTGGCGTGGATGTTTTTGCGGAACAAGGTGCGCAGTCATAAAAATAAACGCGATGAAGGCTGTCTGCGGAAATATTGAATTTTACAAGCAGCTCTTGGGCAAACTTGCGAATGTTTTCCGCCTCGATGTCTTTTTTAAAAGCCGCGTGGAATTTTTTGCGCAAAAACGCGCCGTCTATAAGTATCGCTGCGTTCATAACACTCTCCGGGGAAAAAAAATAGACCTACTTAGGGTACACTGGCAAAAGCCTGTGTTTTATATAAAACCCTGCGTTCGGTCTTTATGCTTTAAATATAATATGAATCCAAACATTTGTCAAGAAAAAATCGGAAAAAAACATTTGCCGGAGGCCGCCTTATGAAGATGAACAAGATTTTTTCAATAAACACAATCCTCCGCTTGGCGGCTGGCGCGATTTTGGCGGCGGCGCTTTTTGGCTGCGCCAACATGGGGGAATCTCCCGCGTCAAGCGCGGGAGTGACAGGCGGCGCTGGAGTGGGTGGTGGCGCGGGAGCTGGAAGCGGCTCGGCCACGGTGAGCGGCTCGCTTTGCTTTAGCGGCGCTTTGCCCAGCGAGATTGCCGCGCTCGTCGCCCCTGTGTCATTGTCGGGCGACCCTGTGTCATTGTCGGGCGCGACCCGACAATCTATTGACATTTCCCGTTCCGCCTTTCCGCAAACGCCAACAGCGAGCGGCCTGACAATCACGGTTTACGCCGAAGAAGTGACGGAAAGCGAGACAAAGCTGAGTTATAACGGAACTGTCGCCGCCGACAATCAAAGCTATACCGTGGGAATCCCCGTGACCAGCGGAAAAAAATACCGCGTCCACGCGGTTGCCAAAAAGGACGACGAAAAGGTTCTTTCTGGAACGAGCGATCTTTTGGACTTTACGGAAAACGCGGAACAATTTTACACAAGCTGCGACATAACGCTTGGCGCGGGGCAATCCGCGACAGGCAAGGGCTGCGTTGAACTTTATGTGGATGTTGAAGGCGCGGGCGGGCTCAGATGAGGCGCAAGCTTATAGGCTCGGACACGCCGCAAGTTTGGGTTGGCGGCATATTATCGCTAGGCAGTAAATACAAATTTTCCAAGGGATGGATTGAAGAAGGCGTTGTGAACGATGGCCTTGCGTCCGGCAACTATCTTATGACATTTGAATTTTATTCTGGCACGAGTTATACCGGCGAGCTCTTGTATTCATTCACCGAGTGCGTAAGCGTCTTTGACGGCCTTGTGACCGACACTTGGGTAAAGAACGGTTCCGAGTCTTGGCTCGACGGCTCGGGCTGCCAAATTACCAGCGCTATGATTGACGGCTTTGCGCTTACGGATATCTACGTGGACACAAGCAGGCAGACTACAAACCCGAATGCTGAAGATGGTTCATACACAACGGAAAGCGGAACCTTCCTCAATCCCAAGACATCGTTTGACGACGCGCTGAAAATGCTGCAGGACGCAAGCAAGGATTACACGATTTTCATCAAGGGAACGATTGGCCCCCAGACTATTCCTGTCAAGCTGAAAAATTCTGGCTCAGGCGGCGGGAACATCTACGCCAAAAGCCTTACCCTTTGCGGGGCGGGCGACCCCAACACAAGCGGAGTTCCCACGGACAGCATTGACGCGTCCGGCGCGGCCGGAACCTCCGCCCTTACAATAGCGACGACAGTTCCCGTAACGATAAAAAATCTAATGATTACAGGCGGAACGGGGACGATAAAAGTAGTGTCCACGTTGGATGGTATGTTCACAACCTCAAATTCTTGTGGCGGAGGAATTTATCTTTCCGCCGCAGGCGGCTCCCTTACCCTTGGGAAAGGCGCCTATGTGTCGGGGAACTGCGCGGATCATAGTTCTGGCGGCGGCACAATGAAGGGCTATGGCGGCGGAGTTTTCATAAGCGCTCCGGGCGAACTGAACCTTTTGGACGGCTCTGTGGTGTCAAATAACGGCGCGGAAACCCAAGGCTATGGCGGAGGAATCGCAATATATGATATTGACGCCACTGGCGCAAGCTGCAAGCTGAACATTTATGACGGCGCCTTGATAGAAAAGAATCAGGCAACCTTGAATGGGGGAGGAATTTTCCTTGGCAAACTTCCTGTAGATGTCGCTATGAGCGGCGGCCGCATAAGCGGAAACGTCTCCGGAGTTAGCGGCGGCGCGATTTGTGGCTCCAGCGGAACATTCACCATGACAGGCGGCGTGATAGGGGATGATTCGGATTCGATAACCCTAGCCGCAAAATACGGCGATTCGACGCGGACGTCCGCCAAGTCAAACAAAACGGGAGGTAACGGCGGCGCCTTTTGCTTTGCCAATACTTCGGGCGGCTCTGATGAATTTAATATAAACCTTTACGGCGGAACCGTCGCCTACAATTGCGCGCAAGACTTCGGCGGCGCCTTTTCCTTGCAGGGCGGTAACTTGACCGTGAAAGGCGCCGAAATCAAATGGAATGGAGCCAGCGGCGAGTCTTCTGCCGACGGCGGCGGCGCGGTTTTCCTGACCTCCTGCGCCAAACTTTACCTTGACGGCTGTACAATCGCCGGGAATGAATGTTATGGCAGCTCTGAGGGCGGCGCGATTTGCATTATCGGTGATAGCGACACGACTTGCACGCCGAAAACTTTCCTAAAAGGCGCTGTTTCCATTCCAAGCGACGGCCCGAAAAATAATGACATCTGGCTGGAAAGCTTTGACGACTCGGCTGCTTATATGGCATATCCCTCATTGTATATTGAAGGAAAGCTTACAGGAAGCGAACCCGTCGCCACAATCACGCCTAGCCTGTACAGCTCTGACCGCCAAGTCCTCCAGCTTGCCGACGGCGTCACGGACGTAAGCTTCCCGCTGGAGTGCTACAAGTTTGACGTGACGCCGCAAACAAGTGTAAGCCCCGCGCAAGAATGGGCGGTGGGAACTGACGGAAAGCTTGTCAAAGCAGTGGTCTATACAAGCGCCAACATAGGGGATTTTACTTTGGAAGCCGACAAGGAGTACCATTTTGTTCTTGGACCTGATGTGACTGACGATCTATTCGAAGCGTTCACTACTAAATTTGTTGCTAACGCTAATATTAGCGAAAAATCCACTCTTGATCTTTCAAGAGCGACCAAGCTCACTGGAGAAAAATGGAAGACCACCGGTACAGGCGCTTATCTGCAAAAATTTGACACCGTGATCATAGGTCCAAACTTTGATTCAGATTGGTGCGAAAATAAGAACATCCATTATACTTTCCTTAAGATAAAAAATATCGTCGCGCCTTCAAATAGCGTCAATTTTTCTTCGGACAACGGAATTCTTTTTAACAAGGACAAGACAAAAATTGAGTTCTATCCTGGCGGAGGCGTTAGAACAGAAAGTAGTTATACAATTCCTTCTTCCGTGACCGAGATAGCGCCATACGCTTTTTATTGGGCTACAGGAGATACGACTGGATTGTGGACCATTACAATTCCCGCGAGCGTAAAGAAAATTGGCAAAGATGCTTTTCCCGGTCTGAATACATTCCCCACAAGCGGAACGCTTGATTTTGAGGTCACAAGCGGTTGGCATAAAACCAATTTAAGCGGCGATGCTGTTGACCCCAGCGATTTGACTGCCGCCAACTACAAGAATGAGCTAGGCAGCTATTTTTTGGTAAGGGAATAGGCCGCGGTTGTTTTCCGCTCGTGTTAGTGGACGCAAGACCGTAATTGTTGTTGCGAGCGGTTCCGCCGCGACCAGCGGTCGCTACTGGGCTGCTGATTAGTTTGTGGGCGCGGGCTCCAAGGCTAGTTCTTTTTGCAGTTCCAGAACTTGGTCTAGGGAGAGGCCGGTTATTTGTACTGCTTGCTCTGCGGTTAGGTTCATCGCAAGGGCGTTTCGTGCGGCTTCCACAGCTCCTTCTTTGCGGCCTTTTCTTATCATGTCTCTGTCGTGCAAATTCATGGCTAGGTATTCCCTCTTGAATTTTTCGTTGTGCCTGGCTTTGAGCACAAACTCTTTTAGCTGCTTTGCGAATGTGTCCTCGCCAGTCTCGTTGGTCTGAATGAATCTCAAAAGCGCTCGGACTTTTGGATCCTCGGCCTTTTCGTACGCGCTTGCATTATACACCACTTTAAGGCATTTGTCATCCAAATTCACCGAAGAATTTTCGGCGCAGATGTTGCGGAAGGTGTAGCGGTAAAGGCCATGCGGCCGTTCGTTTTTGTCCTTGAAGGGGTCGAACTTGCAGATGAACAGAATGTAGCTGTCCTTTAGTTCGGAATAGTCTTCGCCTTTCATAAGGTGTCAATGTCAACCATGCTTTGATAGTAGCGTGTCCGCTTGCCCAAAGCGTCCATCTCGTAAGTTTGCAACTCCACGTCGATGATTTTGTCCACATCTTTTAGATATACGTCCAGTCGCACGCCTTTTGTCGCGTAGTAGGGGGCGATTTTCTTTTCCAGCTTTGGGTACTTTACGCTTTTTACGCGCAGCCCAAGCAAGCGTTTCACCAGTTCCGTGCTGGCTTCAGGGTTTTTCATTACGGCCTGAAACATTCCGTCGTCCGCAAAATTCAATTCTTCAAATGGTTTTCTTGCCATATTATGTCTCCTGTAAAAAAAGCGGGAACCGCGTCTTGCGGTTCCCTTATGCATATAAGATAGAGTTTTTTGCTCAAAAATTAGCGGTTTTTTGGAAAAAAATGAATTTATTTTTTGCTTTCCGCCGTCGGAAGCCTTGTCAAATGTTTTGGCCGCGTCCTTCGCGCTTGCCTAATGGGCGGCGGGACTTAGTTTGCGGGGACGGGGGCAAAGTCCTTTTGCAGTTTTAGCACTTGCTCCAGTGGGAGGCCGGTTCCTTGCGCGATTTGCTCGGCGGTCAAGACGTTCATGGCAAGAAAACTTCGGGCTGCCTCCACGGCCTTCTCTTGCGCGCCTTTTCTTATCATGTCGTAGTCATGCAAATTCATCGCCATGTACTCCTGCCGTAATTGTTCGTTTTCCTTCATTTTTTTGACGAGGGCGGCAAGTCTGTTTGTAAGGTCGTCCTCGCCGGACTCGTTGGTCTGTACGAAGCGAAGCAGGGCCCTTACGCGCTCGTCCTTCTCCTTTTCGTACGCAGTTGCATTATAAATCACTTTTAAACTTTTGTCATCCAAATTCACGCAATTATTTTCTTGGCACACATTCCTGAATGAGTAGCGCGGAAGGCCGAAGTGCTTCTCGTTTTTGTCCTTGAAGGGGTCGTTCTTGCAGATGAAAAGTATGTAACTGTCCTTCAGCTTGTCGTATGGCTCGCCCTTCATCAGCGCGTCCATGTCCAGCATTGCCTCGTAGTAGCGCATCCTCTTTCCCAAAGCCGTCATCTCGTATGACTGGAGCTCAACGTCGATGACCTTGTCCTTGTCCTTCAGGTACACATCCAACCGCACGCCGTGGGTGGTGTAGAAAGGCTCGATGACCTTCTCAAGCTCCGGATACTCTATGCGCTCAACCTTGATTCCCAACAGCAGCTCCACAAGTTCCGCGCAAACGTTCGGTTCGCGCAGCACCGCCTGAAACATCCAGTCGTCGCCGAATGTCAAATCTTCAAATTTTTTTCCCATTTTGAGACCTCACTGTAAATTTTTTTTTCACATATAAGGTAGACACGATTGCGCATTTTTTAGCGGCGGCGGAAGCCTTGTCAAATGTTTTGGCCGCGTCCTTCGCGCTTGCCTAATGGGCGGGATTGCGCTAATATGGCGGAATGGTTAGCGCAGTTTTTCCGGGCTCCTTTGATCCGCCCACTTACGGCCACTTGAACGTGATTGAGCGCGCGTCGGCTCTTTTTGACACGATTGACGTTTTGGTTTCCGTCAATCCTGGAAAGAAGTCGCTTTTTTCGGCGGAAGAGCGGGTCTCGCTTTTGACAGAGCTTACAAAGAATTTCAAGAACGTGCAGGTCCATTCCTGCGACACGCTTGTGGTGGAATACGCAAAAAAAATCGGCGCCAAGGCCCTTTTGCGCGGAGTGAGGAACGCCGCCGACTTTTCATACGAGTTCGACTTGGCGCTCGTAAACCGTTCCCTCAACGACGGCGTTGAGACAATCCTCATTCCGACAGACCCCAAGTATTTTTCGGTCCGCTCAAGCGCCATCAAGGAATTGGCGGGCTTTGGCGGCGACGTCAGCAAGATGGTTCCGCCTGTCGTGCAGGAAGCGTTGCGCAAAAAGTTTGGGCGATAAGGCTCGTTTGCGCAGCCCTTTTGCTTGACACGGAAGGGCCGCCGCGCTAAAATGCGTTTGTTTACTAATACTTAAAAACTTTACAAATAATTCAATTTGCAGCGAATGATTTTAGAGGAGAAAAATATGGCAGCTACAAAAGAGACAAAGAAGGCCGCGGCGAAAGGCGCCGCCCCCAAAGGAAAGAAAAGCGACAGCGCCACAAAAGGCGCCGCCCGCGCTCCCCACAGAAGCCTTTTTTACGCGATGGGCTACACCGACGAAGAGCTTGACCGCCCGCTGGTCGGCGTTTGCTGCGCCAAAAACGAAATAATTCCCGGCCACTTTGAGCTGGACAAAATCGCCGAGGCCGTCAAGGCCGGAATCCGCATGGCCGGCGGCACCCCGATAGAATTCCCCGCCATCGGCGTTTGCGACGGAATCGCGATGGGCCACGAGGGAATGAAGTACTCGCTCGTCACCCGCGAGCTTATCGCCGACAGCGTTGAGTGCGTCGCAAAAGCCCACCAGTTTGACGCGCTTGTGATGATTCCCAACTGCGACAAAATCGTTCCCGGAATGTTGATTGCCGCCGCGCGCTTGGACTTGCCCACAGTCTTCTGTTCGGGCGGCCCCATGATGCCCGGCCATCTTCCCGGACACGACGCTACAAATCCATATTCAGGAAAGAACCTTTCGCTTTCCGACATGTTCGAGGCAGTCGGAGGCCTTTCCGCCGGAAAAATCAACGCGGCCCAGTTGCGCGAGCTTGAGCAAGTGGCTTGCCCGGGCTGCGGCGCTTGCTCCGGCATGTTCACCGCCAACAGCATGAACTGCTTGACCGAAGTTTTGGGCTTGGGCCTTCCCGGAAACGGAACGATTCCCGCCGTGCAGGGCCGCCGCTTGGCGCTTGCAAAGCATGCCGGAATGCAGGTTATGGAATTGTATAGAAGGGGAATCACCGCGCGCGCGATGATGACTAAGGATTCCTTTAGAAACGCCCTCACGGCCGACATGGCGCTCGGCTGCTCGTCAAACACAATCTTGCACGTTCCTGCCATCGCGCACGAGGCTGGCGTTCCGCTTGACCTTCACATGATTAACGAAATCAGCGAGAGGACGCCCAACCTTTGCCACTTGGCTCCGGCCGGCCACACATTTATGTGCGAGCTTGACGACGCGGGCGGAGTGCAGGCGGTTTTGGCGGAACTTGCCAAAAAGAATTTAATCAAGACAAGCCTAATCACCGCGACTGGAAAGACAATCGCGCAAAACATCAAGGGCGTCAAAAACCGCAACCCGGAAATCTTGCGCCCGATAGAAAACCCTTATTCCGACAACGGCGGAATCGCGATTCTCTTTGGAAACCTGGCCCCGCGCGGAACTGTCGTAAAGAGAAGCGCCTGCGCCAAGGAATTGATGAAGCACACTGGCCCCGCGCGTGTCTTTAACGACGAAAGCGACGCGATGAAGGCCGTTCAGGCCCGCAAAATAAAGCCCGGCGACGTAGTCGTTATCCGCTACGAAGGCCCCAAGGGAGGCCCCGGAATGCGCGAAATGCTCGCGGTGACCGCCGCGCTCGCCGGCCAAGGCTTGGACAAGCAGGTCGCGCTCATCACCGACGGCCGCTTCTCGGGAGCCACCCGCGGAGCGTCTCTTGGCCACTGTTCGCCCGAGGCCGCGGAAGGCGGACCCATCGCGCTTGTAAAGGAAGGCGACATGATTACGCTTGACATAAACAACTACAAGATTCACCTTGAAGTCAGCGACGCGGAATTGGAAAAGCGCCGCAAGTCTTGGAAAGCCCCCGAGCCAAAAGTCAAGACCGGCTACCTCGCGCGCTACGCCAAATTGGTAAGTTCCGCCGACAAGGGCGCCATCCTTGAATAGTAGCGGCGCTTTTTGTAGTAAAGCAAAACGATAAAAAACACGCGGAAGCGGAGTTCCGACGCGAAAAAAATTCTGCACAAGCGAAGCGCGGAAGCCTTTTTTCGCGTCGGGTTTCCGCTGGGAGCGTGTTTTTATTTTGGTATTGAATTTTTTATATTGTTATAGTATAATTTTACAATTACTGGAAAAAGGGTGTGGAAATGAAAATCTCAGGTTCTCAAGTAGTAATCGAATGCCTTGTCGAGCAGGGCGTTGACACAATATTCGGATATCCGGGCGGCGCGATTCTTAACATTTACGACGAGTTGTACAAAAACTCCAAGCGCATCCGCCACATTCTTACGGCCCACGAACAGGGCGCCGCGCACGCGGCCGACGGATACGCGCGTTCCACCGGAAAAGTGGGCGTTTGCATGGCCACTAGCGGACCGGGCGCCACAAACCTTGTAACCGGAATCGCCACGGCCTACATGGACTCAAGCCCGATTGTCGCCATCACTTGCAACGTCGCCACAAGCCTTTTGGGAAAAGACTCCTTCCAGGAAATCGACATTTGCGGCGTCACGATGCCAATCACAAAGCACAACTTCATGGTCAAGAAAATCGATGACTTGGCCGACACAATCCGCGCCGCCTTCCTTATCGCAAAGAGCGGCCGCCCGGGCCCGGTCTTGATTGACATTCCCAAGGAAGTCACAGACCCCAAAAATTTGATAGACTTCAAGCCGCTTAAAAAATTGGACGACTCCAAAAAGCTTTTGGAAAAATTCGCGCCCAACCTTAAGCGCGTCTTTAACGTCGCTAAGCCTTCCGACTCTGAAATAAAGGCGGCCGCGAAGCTCATAAACTCAAGCAAGCAGCCTGTAATTTACGCGGGCGGCGGCGTTATGATTTCAAACGCCACAAAAGAGCTTTTTGAATTTGCCACAAAGGCAAACATTCCGGTCTCTGAAAGCCTTATGGCCCGCGCGGCCTTTCCGTCAAGCAATCCGCTCTGTACCTGGATGGTCGGAATGCACGGAACAAAGGCGTCGAACATGGCCGTCACCGAATGCGATTTGTTGATAACTTTGGGCGCGCGCTTCAGCGACC
>ONET01000034.1 GCA_900316905.1 uncultured Treponema sp. | reverse complement strand
GACAAGGTCAACATTGGGGCACAATTCCTTGTACTTGTCAACGCCTTCCTTTCCGTCGCCGGCCGTAGCCACAACTTCGTAGCCTTCGCTGGCCAAGATTTGGCCAAGCTGCTTGGCGACGAACATTGAGTCGTCAACAATCAAGACGCGGAATTTTGTTCCGTCGTCCTTGGTGCCCTCAGGGGGACGCTCATTAATTGTAGGAAAATCGCCTTTTGTTTTCATATTATCATCTCCCTTTTAATGCTTTATTCAGCGCGTTCGCGAATAGCGACGTTCAATTCAATCTCGCCGCACTCAGAAATAAGAGGAACAATCAAGGCCTCCACGTTCTGGGCGGAACCCGGCAAAGCCGCAATTTCCATCTTTTCGCCAGCGAACAATGTCGGAGGCGTCAAGTCAAACTTAAATCCAAGCTCGTGAAGCTTGGTGACGGCCTGGGCTGTAATCAAGTTGGCCAACTCGCTGATTGTAGCCTTGACCAAGTCGTCAAACTGCGTAAGAGTTTCACCGTTCATCTTTGAAGCCAAATTAAGGGCTGTCTCATAAGTCATGTCAAAAAGAACGCGACCTTCGACGTCGCCCGCAAGTCCTACAAGCGCGGCAACGCCCATTACCGGCATAGCCACAGACTTTAGCGACAGCTCTCCGCGCTTTACTTCCGCGCCGCCGAGAACCTCTTTTAGAACTCGGTACGAAGTTTCCACAAACGGATTGATATACTCAACTCTCATGCATTTCTCCTTATATTGCTATTGTTTGTTATAATATGTCAACGACCCCTGGGTCTTTTCGCCCCAGTTCATTCCAGAGCCAACGCCCTCATTTTCGCCCAAGAACAAGATTCCGTTTCCCTTGAGTTTTTCCTCAAAGTCAACAAGAATGCTTTTTTGTCCTTCCGGCGGAATCAGCGAAAGCACATCCCGCGCAAATATAATGTCCGTCATCGGCAACGCGTTAGCGTTTTTAATGTCGTGATACTCAAACATTATAATGTCTTTTATTTCTTGTGTAAAGGTGTATTCGCCGGTTACGCTCTTTTGGAGGTAAGGGGCAAGCCAACCATTAGCTTCCGATTCAGGAACTGTGATCAAAGGCGCGTTGGCGATGTTCAACAAATCCGTCTCGTGCGCGTAAATGCGTATCTTTGACTCAGGATAGCGGCGCTTTAGGACGCAAGCCAAGCAGAAGGATTCCTGTCCTTTTCCGCAGCCAGGGTTCCAAACGAAAATCTGCCGCGCCGCGTTGTCAGGCAAAATGCCAAAGACGGCGTCCGCGTATTCCTTTGTCCAGAAGGTTCCCGAGTTGCTTGACCAAAAGGTCTTGAGGAACTCGTCCGCGTCGGCGGCCGAAGCAAGCTGGGCGGACGCGCCGCGGCTTTCTTTCCATTCCGTGAAGCGGTTTTCAAACCAAGAATCGTTGACCTCGTCCACATAGAATTTTGAAAATTCCTTAAGGCCTTCGATGATGAATTTTTTGTCAGGATCTTCCGCCTTTGGAGCGGCCGCCGGCTCTTGCGGCGCGGAAGCTTCTTCTTCTTCGATTCCGCCGCTGCGCTCGTCAACATGGTCGGGATTTGCGGCCGCCGGATTGGAATCGGCTTCTTTTTGCGCGTCGTCTTGGGCCAAAGGCTCTTGCGGCGCCTCAAACGCGGCAGCTTCGTCACCGGCCTTTTGGTTGAAAATTCGCGCGATGTCAAGCAAGACGTAAAGGCGGTCGCGCGCCTCGACGATTCCGTAAATGAACTTAATGTTTATGTCGCCAAAAAGCGGGTGCGGCGGCTGGATTGACGACTTTTGAATTCCGACAATGCCCTCAATCTTGTCAACAACCACGCCAAAAACATGGTCTTCTATCGTGATTATGAGCAAGTTCTCTATTTGGTCGTCCTTGCGCTTGGGAACTTCTATATTGAAGAATTTGCGCAAGTCAATTATAGGAATGATTTCGCCGCGCAAATTGTATACGCCCAAGACAAAAGGAACCGTGTTGGGAACATAGGTAAAGCGGCTGGCTTTGACTATTTCCTTTACGTTCATAATGTCAATGGCGTAGTCCTTTCCCGCAAGAGTGAAGGCCGCCATTCTAAAGTCGAACAAGGCGACCGACTCGCGGTCTTCATCCTCGTCGTATTCGCGCTCGATGGCGTCTGTTTGGCTCTTAACCGCTACTGCTGTGTCTTCCATATCTTACGCCCTCTTTTCCTGAAAACTCTGAGCGTCCTTTTCTTGCCGAACTCCAAGTTCCAACAACTGGCTGACGTCGATAATCAAAGAAACCGAACCGTCGCCCAAAATTGACGCTCCCGCGATTCCCGGGGAATTTGTGAATTGATCGCGAAGGGCCTTGATTACAACGTCCTCTTCGCCAATCAACGAATCGACCATAACGCCGATTTTCTTTTCCTGCGTTCCGACGATGACAACAAAGCAGTAGTCGCTTGTGTTGGCGCTCTTTATGTGGAAGAGGCGGCTCAAGCGCAAAACGCTGATTACCTCGTCGCGAACGTTCATGACTTCGTAATTGTCGATTGTGTTGATTTCTTCCTTGCGGACGCGCTGGCTTTCTATTACCGAGGTAATCGGAATTGAGTAAACCTGCGAGCCGACGCGGACCAAAAGTCCCTGGATGATGGCCAGCGTAAGCGGAAGCTTGATCGTGAATGTGGAGCCCTTGCCGGCGCCGCTAGTAACCGAAACGGTTCCCTTAAGCTTTTCTATCATCGTGCGGACTACGTCCAAGCCTACGCCGCGGCCGGAAACGTTTGAAATTTTGTCCGCGGTTGAGAAGCCCGGCTGGAAGATAAGGTTGTAAGCCTCTTGGTCGGTAAGAATCTTGTTTGGATGCAAGATGCCCTTGCTGATGGCCTTGTTGCGAACCTTTTCAACATTGATGCCGGCGCCGTCGTCTTGAATTTCGATGACGATTTGGTTGCCCTCGTTGGCAGCCTTTAATAGCAAGGTGCCGGTTTCGGGCTTGCCGGCGGCGACGCGAACGCTGGGCTCTTCGATTCCGTGGTCAACCGAGTTGCGGACACAGTGCATGATCGGGTCAAGCAAGTCGTCCACGACAGTCTTGTCCAATTCGGTGTCTTCGCCTTCCATGACAAGCTCGACCTTCTTTTTGAGGTCGCGCTGCAAGTCGCGGACGACGCGGGGGAAGCGGTTGAAGATTTGCGAAATGGGAACCATTCGCGTTTTCATAACGCCTTCCTGAAGCTCGCCGACGATTTGTCCCAAGTTTTGCGTGGAGCCGCGGAACTTTACGTTGAGGTCTTTAAAGGAAACGGACAAGGGGTCAAAGTAATTCATCAAGTCGCCGTATTCCTGCGAGACCTTGGCCTTGACGTCCTTTGCAGGAACGCCGTTTTGCATGTCGTTGAAATACTCCGGCAGCTGCTCAAAGAGGCGGCGGTACTTCTCTTTAAAGCCGGCCATGTAAGACATCATTTGAGCCTGAAGCTCGTTCATCTGGATGGCGTATTGGTTGAAAGCCGCCTTTATGATAACCGTTTCAGAAACGAGGTTGAGCAAATAATCGATGCGCTTTGAATCCACGCGCAAAACGGCGTTCTGCTGGATTGCGGCGGAAGCCTTGGCCGGAGCCTTTGCGGGCGCGGCGGCCTTGGCGGGAGCGGCCTTTTGCTCGCTCGAAGCGGCGGCCGGAGCCTCTTGCGCCGGAGCCGGAGCGGCCTCCTTTACGACGCTCGCCGTTTCTTGGACAGGCGCCGGAGCGGCGGGAGCCGCGGCTTGCGGAGCCGGAGCCGGAGCGGCGGCTTGAACGGGAGCGTCTCCCGAGGGGCCGTTCACAGGCTGGCAGTCGGTGCTCAAGGTGACGTCGCTAAGGAAAGCCACGTCTTCGATGGCGCTCGGCTCTTGGTCGCTCGCCAAATAGTACACGACTTGCGGATAGAATTCATCTTCGTAAAGGGCGTCAAAATCAGGCACTGTCTTAAGGACAGTTCCGCAAGCCTTGAGGGCCGCGAACACCTGAATGCCGCCGACGGAATTCATCGGATTGTTTTCGTCAAAGCGGACGTCGACGCTGTAAAGTTTTTGAGCGCCTTGCAAGCCGTCGCGAAGCTCGTTGTAGTCGTCCGCGCTGAGGGGCGGCAATCCAGACGCGGCTGCGGGAGCGGCCGCGGGCGCCGGCGGCGGAGGAGCCGCTTGGACAGGAGCGGCGGCTTGCGGAGCGGCTCCGGGACCTGTTCCGGCCGGAGGAGCGGCCTTTTTCTTTTTCTTGTCGCCCTTTTCTGGAATCAAGGCCGAGAGGCGGCTTTCAATCGCGCCAACGTCCTCTTGGTAGACGGAGCCGTTCATTCTGGATTCAAGCATCGCCTTGATGACGTCGATTGAGCTCAACAAAAGGTCAACGACGTCTTCCGAAACCTCCAGACGGTCGCTTCTCAATTCGTCCAGAACGTCTTCAACTTTATGGGTGAACGAAGCGAGCTCCGAAAATTCCACCGTGGCGGAGCCGCCCTTCAAGGTGTGGGCCGCGCGGAAAATTTCGTCAATCGCCTCGTGATTTGAAGTGTCGCTTTCTATTACGAGAATATTGCTTTCAAGCGTCTCAACCTGGGACTGGGCCTCGGTGAAGAAATCTTTCAGCAATTCTTCGTTATTTATGTCAAGATAATCACTCATATCTTACTATTTTATACGATTTTGGCTATAAGTCAAGAATAAAAAGCGATTTTTTTTTAAATTTCGCCAAGCGCCTTTTTTGCCCCAGCAAAGCGCGGGACGGCGCCACAGTTCCGCAGAAAGCCACAAAAAGCTCAACTTTTTGCGGAATTTAGCCGATATTCTAAGGGAAGAACTTTAAATTAAGAAGGCTTCTGAAAAAAAACGGCAGGCAAATATGAAGAAATTGCATAAAATATTCTTGTTTTCGGCTATTTTCGCGGCGTTTTCGACAGTTCACGCGGCGCCATCCTTTAGCGGAGCGATTGGCGGAAGCGTGGGCTTTGACTTGGACTTTCCGCTTTCAGGCGGCAGCGTCGGGCACAAGGTTCCCCTGTCGGGCTTCGCGGCGGTTCAGGCCAACTTGACCAACTGGTGCGTGGCCCGAGGCGAGATTGCCATTGACGCGTCGAACTTTGAATTTGACGACATATTTGGAAGCGCCCAGGCCGCGATAAAGTTGAACGAGCTTTCTGTCGTGCTCATTCACAGGACCGTCACCGCGTCCAGCTTCTTTTCCGGCTTTTTGGGCTCAAGCGACCAAATTGGAAGCGATTCGTTTTTGATGAGGCAGTTTGGAATTGAGCCTATAAGCTCGCGGCTTTCAAGGAGCGCCACAAATTTGGCCGGCCTTCCGATTTTGCGCTCAAAGGGCGCGGGAATTTCATACATAGTGAATTTTGACAAGGCCCCGGTTGCGACCGGCGCGTATTTTTATTATGGAAAAAATTCAACAAGCGACAAGACGCTGAACATAGACGCGCGCGTGGCCTACGCCTCAAACTTGGTGACGCTGGACTTTTTGGCCGGAATAAGCGCGCCCTTCCAAGACAAGTACAACAACGAAGACGTTGTTTTTATGATAAACACGCTCAAGATGCATGGCGGAATCAACTTTCTTGCCGGAAGCAAATACACCCACAGCCTTTTTATGCAAGTCGGAATAAAGGACATAACGGTAAAGGGAAGCGGAGCGGGAGAAACGACCGGCGACGAGCTGAGCTTTTTGCTGGAGCCTAGAATCAACTTTAAGAAATTCCGCATGAACTTGACGGTCTTTGCGTACGATTCAGAAAGCGTGAGGGAAACAATTTACTTGTCAAACGAGATGTGAGCCGCGTTCACTTTTTACAAGGACGACATTGAAACAAAGAACGGCTTTTTGACCCTTGGAATCCATGTTATCGGCGGAATTGGCGAAAAGAACGCCTTGGACTTTTTCAAGAATTTCAACTTGACAGGCGCGACATACAACGCGTACGTCACGCCCTTTGTGGAATTGCCGCTAAGCCAAAGCTCAAGCCTTGAGGCCATGACGCAAATAGGCTTAAAAGACTTGTCTGGAAGCCCTACGCTGGGATACAAAATCGCGGCCAGCGTAAAGAAAACCTTTTAATCCTGCGTCAAGGCGCGCTGCGCTTAAAGCCTTGACACAGTCTTTTTGCGGCGCGAATGAAATTTTCGCGCCGCAATAACTTACGCTTTATATTTCCCAAGAAACGAGGCGCTTGCAGGCCTCCTCGATGTCGGCGCGGTGGCCAAAGGCCGAGATTCTGATGAAGGATTCGCCGGCCGGCCCGAAGCCCGATCCTGGCGTTGTCACAACCTGACATTCCTTTAAAATCCTGTCAAAAACATCCCAGCTCTTTTTTCCGGGGAACTGAACCCACAAGTAAGGCGAGTTTCCGGTCCAGAAAACATTTACGCCGGCGGCCTTGAAGTTTGGCCCCTCCACCGCCTTCTTTATGACGCGGGCGTTTTCCAAATAGTAGTCGATGACGGACTTCATTTCCTTAAGCCCCTCCTCGCTTACCGCCGCAAGGGCTCCAGCCTGCGCGATGTTTGACGCTCCGTTAAAGAGCGTTGTCATTACGCGGTTCCAGTCGCGGTTGACAGACGTTCCGTCCTCAAACAAAAGCTCGTTGGGAACGACGCTCCAGCCGCAGCGGACGCCGGTAAAGCCCGCGGGCTTTGAGAAGGAGTTAATTTCTATCGCGCACTTTTTGGCGCCCTCGATTTCGTAAATCGTTTTGGGGAACGAAGGGTCGCGGATGAACTCGCGGTAGGCCGCGTCAAAAATTATTATGCAGCCGTTTGAAAGCGCGAAGTCCACGAGCTTTTGCAATTCCTCTTTTGTGGAGACGGCGCCCGTAGGATTGTTGGGCGAGCAAAAGTAAATCAAGGTGTTTGGCTTTACGGCGGACAAGTCCGGGAAAAAGTTGTTTTCGGGATTGCACGGAAGGTATGTCACGCCCGCGTAGCCCGAGCCGTCATTGGCGCCGGCCGCTCCGATTATGACAGAGCCGTCGACGTAAACCGGATAGCTGGGATCTTGCACGGCAATCGGAACGTCGCGGCCAAAAAGCGTTTGGATGCGCGCGATGTCGCACTTGGCTCCGTCGGAAATGAAGACTTCGCTTGCGTCGGCCATTCCGGGATAAAAAATCCGGGCGATTTTTTCGCGCAAGGCCGCGTTGCCCTGCTCGTCTCCGTAGCCGGAATAGCCGGCCGCGGTTCCCAGTCCCAGCGAATAGTCGCTCATCGCTTTGGCGATGTGCGGGGTCAAAGGCTCGGTCGTGTTTCCGATTCCGAGGCTGATGATTTTTGCGGCCGGATTTTGGGCCTGATATTCTTTTCTGCGGCGGGCGACTTCTGGAAAGAGGTAACCCGCGGTCAAATTGGCAAAGCCTGCGTTTCTTTTTATCATAATGCGCAAAGTTTAATGAAAACTAGCGGCGAGGTCAATTGCAGGAAAGACAAAAAACGAACGACGCCGCATAAGCCGCAACATTTGCGCTCGCAACCTAACTCGCGCAAACAGCGGGCTTATAGTAACGCCAAAAAGAGCGGCGAGGTCAATTGCAGGAAAGACAAAAAGCGTGCGGGAGAAAAAGGGCGGCGCTAGTTTCCGGCGTCGCGCTTTATCAAAAGGCGCAGGGCTTCGACGGCGGTTTTTATCGCAAGCTCGGTGTCGTGCGCCTGCTTGTTTTCAAGCCCCTTTTTGGCGCGCTCTTGGTTGGCCACAACCAAAAAGCACGAGCCGCACCTGACCTTTAGGAATTGGCCGGCCACAAAGAGCGCGGCGCTTTCCATCTCGGAAGCCAAGCAGCCCATCTTAAGCCAAGCCTGCCACTTGTTTTCAAGCTCGTAATTTACAGGCATAATTTCAGGCTCGTGCTGGCCAAAGAAGGAGTCCTTGCACTGGACAACGCCAACATGGTGGCGGATTCCCAACGAGCGCGCCGCGTCCACAAGCGCGGTGGTCACGCCAAAATCCGGAACGGCGGGATACTCAATCGGCGCGAATTCGCGGCTGGTTCCTTCCATGCGGACGGCGCCGGTGGCGATGACTATGTCTCCGCCCAAAACGTCTTCCTGCATTCCGCCGCAAGTTCCAACGCGCACAAAAGTCTTGGCGCCGACTTTGGCCAACTCGTCAATGGCGATGGCCGCGCTAGGCCCGCCGATTCCGGTCGAAGTGACGCTTACCTTTACGCCGTCAAGAGTTCCGGTGTAAGTGGTGTATTCGCGCACGTCGGCCACAAGCTTGGCGTTTTCAAAATGCTCGGCAATCTTGGCGCAGCGCTTGGGGTCGCCGGGCATGATGACGTATTCGCCGACGTCTCCCGGCCCTACTCCTGTATGATACTGTTTTCCTGATCCTTCTGTGTAATCTACCATGGCTTACATTATACACCCGCTTCATGCGGAACGCAAGTTTTAGCATGAAAAAAACTGCGAAAAAAGCGTTTTATCGGCAAAAATAACTTTTCTTTCTATAACAGTTTTTTTATGAATAAACAATTGAACAAGGCCGAAAATATTACTATCATTGGAGACATAATGATGGAAACAAAGAACGTTTTAATTTCATTGGACAACGATTATTTTTCAGGTTGCATAGACGAACTTGAAGATTCGCTTGAAGAAGGTTGGTCTGTGACAGAGCGCGAATACGACGAATGCACAAACACGTCGTTTCTGACATTGGAGCGCGAGTTGGAATGCGCGTAGTCCGCGCGGGCAATTCGCTTATAGTTGAACTATGCTTTTATGCGCGGGTTGGCGCAACTGACCCGCTCGCAACGCTCGCGCGTCATTGCTCAGACCTAACAGACAAAAAAGGGCTGTCCGATTTGGACAGCCCTTTTTTATGGCTTAATTCAAAACCTCATTATACTTTTCCGCGATTTTCTCCGCGCCGGCCTTTGTCGGGTGCGGGTCAAACCAAATCGGAATCTGTTTTCCCATGCCATATATAATGCTTGCAAAGTCCATTCTCTCTGGAACGGGATGAAGGTTCTTTTCATGTTCATCATTCGTCATGCCGTCAAACACAGGAGCGACGTCGACAAAAGTCACATTGGCGTTGTTGTCGGCCACATACTTGATGTATTCGTTTATCTGCGTGATGACAGGCTCGGCGTAATTGTTTATCTTTACAATCTTGTTTATCCAATACTTCATTTTGCCGCTAAATTGCGCGTCCGGAATAAATCCGCCGTCGGCCCGGCTCTTGAAATACTTGTATGGGCTGAAAATCGACATCGCGTAAACATGATGCTTTCCGCCGTCGGTCAACTTTTCGATGATTTGGTCAAACCTGCCCCTAAAGCCCGGCACTTCGTCTTCAAACATTTTTTTAAACTGCTCCGGTGATTTTGTGAGAATGTCCGTTCCAAAGACTTTCAGCAAAATGTCGTTGGCGCCGATGCAAAGCGTTATGTAGTCGGCCTGGCTAATCGCCTCTATGATTTCGCCCTGCTTTGTCGCGATCGTTCCGTCGCAGTAATTTTCTTTTAGCTTGTCAAGCAGCATCTGCGTGTTGTCGCCGGACATCGCGTAGCTATAGAGATTTATGTTTTTGCTTGTCTTAAGCTTATTATGGAGAACGGCGGGATAAGCGAATTCGTTGACGTAGTCAGGATTGTCGCTTTCGGCCTTGCGCCTGTTCATGTACTTGTTGTAGGCGGCGAGCATGTCAGGCTCTTCCAAATCCGTGTCGACGATTTGTCCGCCCATCGCCTTGGGAGCGTAGCCCGCCGCTATGCTGTCGCCCAACGCCAGCATGACATACGGAACGACATAAACTTTCGCGCTGGCGCTTGCAATGACATTTCCAGAGCCGTCTTTAAGCGTGGCGGTCACAGTTCCTTCGCCAGCCGCTCCGTCTTTATACTTTAACTTTGCGTTTTTTGTGTCGGTCGAGACGTCTTCCACTGTGAATAAGCTCGTGTCGGAAGACGCCCATTCCACAGTCGCGCCCGTGATTCCGACAAGCTTTGCCTCAACCGCGTCGTCTCGATCCTTGTTGCAAAGGACAAAGGCTGAGTCGCTCAGGAAGAAGCCTTTTACGGTCACGTCCAAGCGTCCCGCGACGGGAACTTGTCCGTCAGACAAGGAGGCCGAGTCCGCTACGGTTGCGGTAATAGTCGCCACGCCAGGGTTGACGGCAGTCACAAGGCCGTTTTGGTCAACCGTGGCGACATTCGTGTCGGAAGACGCCCAGTTGATTGTGGAAGTCGAGGCGGCGGGATTTGTTTGCGCGAAAAGCTTTACATTCGCGCCCTTTTCGATGGGAGCTGTGTATCCGCCTATAGCCACGGAAACCGCGCGGGCGGAAACATTTAGAAAAAGCGACTGCTTTTCGCCGCCGGACTGGGCGTAAATGCCGAACGCGCCGATTCTCTTGGGCTTGAATCTTACGACCCAGGAGTCTCCGACTTGCTCCGGCTCGCCAGAGAAAGCAATGGCGTCCGAGTCGGTCCAAACCACGACTCTCGCGTCGCTCGGCTCAAAGGTAATGCCGACGGCCCCTTCGGCTTCCGCAACGCTTATGTCCGCTTTGGAAGCGAAAAGTCCTACGCTCGGCGCGTATTTGCTGGACTTGGGGTTAATTATTTTTTCTTGATAGAACGATCCGCCGCCAGAGTCGCAGGCGGTGAACATGATTCCGCCCAGAACCAAAGCGGAAACCAACAAAGCTGAAAATACTCTTCTCATATTTCCTCCAAAAAATATAACAGCACAATTGTAATGGCATTTTTGCCAAAAGTCAAATTTTTTCGCGCTATTGAAAGGGCGGCGGCTTTTCGATATACTTTCTTCCATTATGAGTAAAATTCAAATGAAAAACCCGATCGCCGAACTTGACGGCGACGAAATGACCCGCGTTCTTTGGGCTGTCATTAAAGACAAGCTTCTTCTTCCCTTTGTTGACTTAAAGACTGAATACTACGACTTGGGCCTAAAAGCCCGCGACGACTCTGACGACAAAATCACTTACGAAGCCGCCGCCGCCATCAAGCGCCTGGGAGTGGGCGTAAAGTGCGCCACAATCACAAGCAACGCCGCGCGCGTAAAAGAATACAACCTAAAGCAGCTTACCCCTAGCCCCAACGGAATCATCCGCGGCGAGTTGGACGGAACGGTTTTCCGCGCCCCGATTTTTGTCAAGAACGTCCACTGCAACGTGAAAAGCTGGACAAAGCCGATAATTCTTGGCCGCCACGCTTACGGCGACGTTTACAAAAACTGCGAGATCAAGACTCCCTGCGCGGGCAAGGCGGAATTGGTCTTCACAGGTTCCGACGGAAAGGAAATACGAAAGCTGATCAAGGAAATGCCCGGTCCCGGAATCATCCAGGGAATCCACAACCTTGACTCCTCAATAGAAAACTTCGCGCGCTGTTGCTTTATGTACGCGCTGGACCAAAAAATCAGCGTATGGTTCGCCACAAAGGACACGATCAGCAAAACCTACGACGGAAACTTTAAAGAAATTTTCCAGCGCGTTTTTGACGCGGAATTCAAGGCCAAGTTTGACGCGGCTGGAATCGAATACTTTTACACGCTGATTGACGACGCGGTGGCGCGCGTGATGAAGTGCGACGGCGGAATCTTGTGGGCTTGCAAGAACTACGACGGCGACGTGATGAGCGACATGATTGCCTCAGCCTGCGGAAGCCTTGCGATGATGACAAGCGTTTTGGTAAGCCCCACCGGCGAGTTTGAGTACGAGGCCAGCCACGGAACCGTGCAAAAGCACTACTACCGCTGGCAAAAGGGCGAAAAGACTTCGACAAACCCGGTCGCCTTGATTTTCGCCTGGACCGGAGCGCTCGCAAAAAGAGCCGAAAAGGACGGAACGCCTGAGCTTGCCGCCTTTGCAAAAAAATTGGAAGCGGCCACCCTTGGCGTAATCGAGGACGGCGTAATGACCGGCGACCTTGCCCGCCTAGCCTCCCCCGCCGCCAAGCGCATTGTCGATTCGTGGGAATTCATTGATGAGATTGCAAGCCGGCTCAACTAGTTTGCGAGTTGCGCAAGCAACTCGGTAGTGAGCGCAGCGAACGAAGCAATTTATAGATAGGATTGCGGAACGGTTGAATTAGAACAAGACTGTTCGCAAGACTAAAAAGCCGCGTCGCCAAAAACGGTCTAAAGGCCGAAAGGCGCGCGGCGTTTTTTTTTTGCGCTTTTATTTGGCCGCGTCTTTGAGAACACCGCCAAAAGACTTTAGGTAGTCGATGAAGCTTGCGTAGGAAAGCAAAACGCAAACGAAAAAGACGCAATTCCCCGCGAACTTAAAGGCGGCCATGTCGCATCCCCAAGAGGCTGCAAGGCCGGACAAGGCCAAAAAGTTTTGGACAAGAACGACAAAGCAGCTTGCGACATAGAAAACGGTTTTTATTTTGCCGCCTTTTTTTGCCGCGATTGCGGTTCCGCTTTTGGCCGCGACCATGCGCAAAAAGTTTTGGCTGAACTCGCGGTACAAAATCAAGACGAACAAGGCGGGATGCATGTAGCCTGTAAAGACAAAGCATGTGAACATCGAAAGGTGCAAGAAAACGTCGGCGAAGGGATCGAACATTTTTCCAAAGTCGCTGACCTCGCCGTGAGCGCGCGCGAAGCTTCCGTCAAAGTAGTCGGTGATTTCCGCCGCCGCCAAAAGCGGAATCATGGCCGCGGACAAAAGAAGGCTCGCGGCCGCGCCTTCAGCAAGGCCCAGCCAGCGCGGCAAAAAGTAAAGCGCAAAAAGAATTGGAGCGGCGATTATTCGCGCCAGAGTGAACTTGTTCGACGTTTTCATAATAGTAGAATACAACTTTTTTTGCGTAAAATCAATACAAAAACACGGACAAAAAAGGCGGGACGCAGAAAAAAAAACTTGGAGGGCCCCGTCAGCGAGCGGCTTGTCCGCAGGCGTAAAGCCGAGAGCGAAGGACGGGCGGCGCCAAGTTTTTTTTTCGTCGCTGGGACCCGCCATTAACGTCCGTGTTATTTTTATAGTTTTACGTAAGTCTTTCCTTCGCCACCGTCTTCTGCGGGCGCGAAGGAAAAGTCTTGGACGGCGGGCGCGGCCTTGAGGTACTTTTGGACGGCTTCCTTTAGAGCGCCGGTTCCTTTTCCGTGAATGACGCTAAAGTGGTCCAGGCCGTTAAGGACGCACAAATCTATCTGGCGCTCAAGCGCCTTTACAGCCTCGTCGGCGCGAAGCCCAAGCAAGCGAAGCTCGTAGGCGGGCCTTTCCATCGATCCGGCCGCGCCCGCGCCTCTATAGCCGCCGCTTTTGGATCCGCCGGAAGCCGTCGAGCCGTCCGCTCCGGCCACGACGTATTGCCAGGAGGGAATCGCTTTGGCGGCGGCGTTTTGGTCAAGCCGCAAGTCTTTTTCTTTAGCCTTGATTTTTAGCGAGCCAAACTGGACAAGCCATTCGCCGCCCTTTTCCTTGCGCAGCAGCACGCCTTCGGCTCCGGTGGCCAAAGAGTGGACCTTGGCGCCTTCCTCAAATTTTTTGACCGCCTCCTCAACGATTTCGCGCCGGGCCAGCGTGGGGGTCGCGGACTTTAGGGCGTCGGAATTTTTGGTCCGCCCTTTTTTTATTTTGTTGCTCTTGTGGGAATTCTTTTTCTTTTCAAATTTCTCTTCGTCGCGCAAGAGGTTCTCTTCTTCCGCCTGCAAAATTTCGGAGTGAACTTTTTCCGCCGCGGCAAGGTCTTCCTTAAACTGCTTTGCGGCCAAAGTTTTTTCGCGGGTAACCTCGCCTTCCTTTAGCTCGCGGATAAGGTTTTCAAGCTTGCGGCGTGACTCGCGCAAAAAGGCGGCCTCTTCTTTTGACTGAGCGGCCTTAAAGTCGTGCTCGCGGCGGCGAAGCTTTATTTCCTTTTCCTCGTTTTTAAGCGCCCGCTCGTCCAGTTTTTCCTCGCGCTCCAACTGTTCCTGCATAAGGCGGTCAAGCTCCAAGTGCTTTTGGTTAAGGCCTTTGATAAGGGCGCTCACGTCCGCCGCCTGGCTTTGGATGTAGCCGCGCGCCTTTTTCACAAATTCCGCCGCCATTCCCGAACGCTCGGCGATTTCAAGCGCGTGGCTTTCGCCGGGGATTCCCATGACCAAGCGGTAAGTGGGCTTAAGCGCGTCCATGTCAAACTCGACGCTCGCGTTGCAGCAAACGGGATTTGTCCAGCCGTAATTTTTTAGGACGCCGTGGTGGGTCGTGACAAGCACAAAAGAGCCGCGGTCGATCAAGCTGTCAAGCGCGGCCATCGCTATCGCGCTTCCTTCAAGCGGATCGGTTCCGCTTCCAAGCTCGTCAAGAAGCACAAGGCTTTTTCTCGTCGCCTGGCTCAAGGCCAGCGCTATGTTTTTCATATGGGCGCTAAAGGTTGAAAGCGAGGCGTCGATTGACTGCTCGTCGCCGATGTCCGCGTAAACCGCGTCAAAGCAAGGAAGGCGGCTTCCCTCGGCGGCGGGAATCGGAAAGCCCGCCTGGTTCAGCATGCAAAAAAGCGCGAATGTTTTTATGGCCACCGTTTTTCCGCCAGTGTTGGCGCCTGTGATTATAAGGACTCGCTTTCCGTCCATAAAGCGAATGTCAATCGGAACGGCCTTGTCCTTTAGCAAGGGATGGCGGGCTTGCAAGAGCAAGGGCGGCTCGCCATCGGTCGCGGAAAGCGCGTAGGTAGAATTGCTTTCGGCCCCCCAACGCGCGGCCGCCTGCGTCGCGTCCAAGCGGACCATTATCGGAAGCGCTTCCTCAAAAGCGGCGGCGCTTTCCATAAGGCGGGCGGTCGTTTCCTCCAAGATTTTTCTGACGGCGCTTTCAAGCTCGTATTCTTTTTGAACCAAGTCGTTGTTAAGGCGCACCGCCTCTTCCGGCTCGATGAAAACCGTCTGGCCGCTGTTGGAAAGCTCGTGAATGATTCCCTTTACCTTTGAGCGCTCGCCTGTCTTTACCGCAAGCGTTTGCCTGTCGTTCCTCATTACAGGAAGCGTTGACTCCAAACTGCGCGCGATGGCCGGGTCGGCAATAATTTTCTTAAAAGCGCCCTCAATCTCGCGGCGGATGGCCTGCATCGCGGCCTTTATTTCCCTAAGCTCGCGCAGGTCCTTTAAGGAGCCGTCCTTGTCAACGACCTTAAAAATTTCATTTTCCGCGCCGGAAAGGTCGGGGATTTTTTGCGCGTTCTCGTCAAGATTTTTAAGGCCCAGCGCGTCTTTTGAAGCGGCGATTTTTTCCTTGACCTCGCGCGCGTGCTGGCAAAAAAGGCCCAGCGCGTAAAGCTCGTCCAATTCAAGGCGCGCTCCGTTTGTCCGCAGCGTTGAAAAAAGCGGCGCGACGGGAGGCCACGCCTTTAAGAATATGTCGCGCGAGCTTGAAAAGCAAACGCTCCACTCGCGGCTAAGATTTTTTAGGCTTTCATATTCGCTTGGATTTGAAAGAGGCTCGCGAGCCAAAAGGCTCTCCTTGCCTTCCTCGCTTTTGCAAAGGCCGGCAATTTGGTCGCGTATTCTAAAGTAGTCAAGTTCTGTTAAAGTTTTTTTTTCCATAATTTCTTGTTTGCGGCAAGGCCGCGCTTTTTGGTCTTACAAACAATCGCCGCGCTTAACGCGGGAATCTTCCTCGCAAAAGATTGCCGGATCAAGTCCGGCAATGACAAGCAAGTTTTAGTCGCGCCAGTCGCCGGTCTTTATTTCTTCGGTGATGTTCTTAAAGCTTTCGTAGCGGTCTTCGCTTATGACGCCGCTGTAGACCGCCTCCAAAATTTTGCAGCCCGGCTCGGAAGTGTGGCTGCAAGAAGCGCCGAATTTGCACTTTCCCAAAAGCGGCTTGAATTCCCTAAAGTAAAGCGCCACGTTGTCGGCCGGAATTTCATTCAGCATAAAGCGGCGGATTCCCGGCGTGTCTATTATTTGGGCCGTAACGCCCTGAAGGCCGCCGGTAAAGGCTTCGTTTAGGTTTATGTGAAGAAGGGTTCCCTTTGTGGTGGTATGAGCGCCGCGGCCGTATTTTTTTGAAAGGCTTCCTGTCTTTAGAATCACGTCGTTGTTAAGGCGGTTTATCAGGCTGGACTTTCCGACGCCCGACTGGCCCACAAAGGCGCTTCTCTTTTCGCGCAAAAGTTCCACCAAATCCATAAGGCCCTCGCCTGTCTTTGCCGAAACCTTTTGGACCGTGTAGCCCAAGTCTTCCCAGTTTTGGACGCGCGCCGCAAAGTCAGGGTCGCTGGCAGCCGGAAGGTCAAATTTGTTGATCAAAATTATCGGCTGGATTTTCTGTTCCTCGGCCTGAATCAAACAGCGGTCGATGAAGCGGGGGCGGAAGGGCGGCTCTTCGGGCGTGGTCACCAAAACAAGGTAGTCCAAGTTGGCCGCCAAAAGCTGGGGCTTTTGCCCCTTGACGTTCCATCGCAAAAAAACGTTCTTCCGTTCCATCAAAGAAACAATCTGCCCTTTCTCGTCGGAAAGCGAATCTTCCTCAATCTCAACGTTGTCGCCAGGTGCGAGCGGATTGTAGAATTCTTTGTCTGTCTTGATTTTTTTTCCTTTGATTGAGCAGGAACGAAGAACGCCGTCTTGACATTCGACAGAAAAGAAATTGTTTGTTCCCGCTATGACAGTTCCAATCATAAAATGCGTTTTATAGTCGGTACGGGAGTCGAACCCGTCTTTAGAGATTGAGAATCTCTCGTCCTAAACCGATAGACGAACCAACCAAAAAATAAGCCGGTCATTGGCCGGCTCTCGTTCCCCAAGGAGGACTCGAACCCCCACAGGCAGAACCAGAATCTGCAGTGCTACCATTACACAATCGGGGAATGTGCAAGAATGAATTTAGCGCAAAAATTTTTTTTTGTCAATACTTTTGCATCGGTATTGACTATATTTTATTTTTCTGTCAGAATGGTTGAACTTGACGGAACTCCGCAAAAAGGAGGTGAAAACAATGGCAACAATTTTAGTTGAAGATTCTGAGAATCTTGAAAAAGCGATCAAACGCTTTAAGAGAATGGTAGAAAAAGAAGGCATCATCCGCGAATGGAAAAAACGCGAATACTACGAAAAGCCTTCCACAATCTTGAACCGCAAGAACAAGACTTTGGCGCGAAAGCTTATGAAGAAAAATCGTAAGCCGCACGACAGCCGCGCCTCTTACTAAGGCAAAAAAGCCGCTTCGCAAAACGCGAGCGGTTTTTTTTTACGCCCGCCGCCCAAAGCGGCCCTTGCCTTCCGCGCTTTCATTCGTCGCTTTTTCCTAACAATCGACCCAAAAAATTCCGAAAATAAAGCATGACAATCTCCCGACGCGCCGCCCGTTATTTTTTGGCGCTTTTTTTTATCGTCTTTCTCTTCGCAAGCCAATCGTCGGCTTTGCCCAACGCGCTCGCCCGGGATTTTTCGTCAGCCAAAGTCGAATGGAAAAAGCTTGAAGGATGCCCTGCGATACAAATTGCGGAATACGCCGAGCGCCAGCTTTTGATTCATTGCGCCAAAATCGACTTGACCGCGCCTGGACTAAAAATAAAAATGTTTCCACAAAAAGAAAAGTCCGTCGACGTTTTTTACGCCGAAGACTTTTCCAAAAAAACCGGCGCGGTCCTGGCCTTCAACACAACCCCCTTTTACGTCCACGACAGCGGTTCTGAAAAAAAGCGCCAAACGGCCGGCCTTTGCGTCAACGACGGACAGCTATATTCCAAGGCGCTTGCCGGATATTGCGCGCTCGGCTTTTTTGGCTTTGACAAGGACGCCGCCGCGTCTGAGCGAAGGGCAAAAATTTTTTCGTCGCAAAAGGACAAGGGCTTGGACGGCGCGAACTTCGCGGCCGGCGGCTTTTGGCAAATCCTAAAGAACAAGAAAATAGTTCAATTCAAGGAATTGCGGGACTCAAGAACCGCCGCCGGCCTTGACGAAAGCGGCAAAACGCTTTACGTGATCGCGGTGGAAGGAGAAATTCCCGCCATTAGTTCCGGCTTGACTTACATGGAATGCGCCAACTTTTTGCGCTCGCTGGGCTGCGAGGACGCCATGCAATTTGACGGCGGCTCTTCGACGCAATTCTGCGTGAACGGAAAGTCCGTCTTGACTTACAAGAACTATGTCAAAGTTCCGGCGTTTCTTGGATTTGCTTTTGAGGAATAGCTTCTTCGGGAACGTTTTCCTTTCCGCGCTCGCCGTCCGGCTCGTCAACTTGCATCTCTATGTAATAGTAATCTGAAATTCCGTCTTTGACTTGAATCGCCACGTTCACTGTCTTGTATCCCTGTTTTTTTATTTGAACATAATAGATGCCCGGAAGAAGGCCGGCCGCCTTTAGGGGGGTCAAGCCATGATAGTTGCCGTTCACGTAAAGAGCGGCCTTTGCCTTGCTGGTCTTAAACGTAAAGGCCGCGTTTCCGGACGCAATTTCCTCGAAGCGTTCCGGCATTAAAATTTTTCCAGCCGATTCCGAATCGTCAAAAAGGCCGGCCGGATCTTGGGCTTCCAAACGATTTTCGCTTGAATCGGAAAGGCCTTCTTGTCCATGCGGCGGAAGAGTCGCGCAAGAAGACAATCCGAGCGAAAAAATGAGCGCGAGCGCCGAGGAAAAAAAGCTTGCGTTTTTTGCAAAAAACAACATAATGACATTCTACACATTCGAGCGTCTTCTTTCAACCCGCGTCTTTCAACAAATTGCTTTCTTTAAAGCTAAAGTATTCCGAGCGGCTTACGATTATGTGGTCCAAGACGCTCATGCCAAGAATGTCCGCGGCGTCGCAAAGGCGCCTTGTCGTTTGAATGTCCTCGTCGCTTGGACAAGCGCTGCCCGACGGATGGTTGTGGGCCAAGATGACCGCGCTCGCCCGATTTTGAACGGCCTCAAAAAACACTTCGCGAGGACTGATAAGGGCGCTGTTGGAATTTCCGACGGCAATGACTTTTTGGCTCAAAATCTCGTGCCCTCCAGAAAGCGAGACGGCGATGAAATGTTCCGCCGCCTTGTAAGCGTATTGCTTTATGAAAGGCAGCAAGTCCTGGGGCGAACGGACAACGGCGTTAATGCTGGCCGCCCTCCTGCGCCCAAATTCCAACGCCGCCGCCACGGCAAGCGCCTTGCCCAAACCGACGCCGGGAATTTTTAGAAAGCCGTCCACAAGCTTTTCCCTTTCGCTAACGTCTATCACATCGGCCATTTTATAGGCGATTTCCTCAACCGGCAAATCCTTAGTTCCGCTTCCCAAGACAAGCATCAAAAGCTCAGGATCGCTTGGATAGGAAAGCCCGCGCGCGAATACCCGCTCGCGCAAATCCAATTTTGTTTTTCCCATGCCTATAAGATAGAAGTTTTATTTAAAAAATTGTCGTAAATTTCAAAAAAAAATGAAAAAATTTTAGAAAGACTAAAAAGGCAAAAAAAAGCGCCCCTAAAACAGGGCGCTCCGGTCAAGGCCTTGCCTCGCTATTTGATTGTCGTGCCGACGTACGGCTCTCCGTCCAAAATCTTTCTTGTGTTCTCTATGTTCTTTCCGGCGGAACAAATCACGGTCAAGCCAAGTTCGGCGGCCTTTTTGCTGGCAACGGGGTCAAAGGGAACGTTCTTTCCGGGAACCCATTCGTCGCCGACCATCTTTCTAAAGTCGGCCCAGGAGATTTGGTCGAGCGGCTTGGCTTCGGGATTTTTTCGGGGGTCGTCCGTGTAAACTTTTTCAATGTTGCTAAGGTTCACGACCGTGTCGGCGCCGAATTTTTCGGCAAGCAAAACCGCGTCGTTGTCGCTTGAAAAGCCGGGCTTCCAGCCGCTGGCCACAAGAACTTGGCCCTTAAAGTCAATGTCGGCGGTGGGATTTGTGACGACGTCGTTTTGGCAAAGGCCGCCAAACGAAGCCTTTAATGCTTGGGCGTTAATGCGGGTCGCCATGACGCCAATCCAGTCGGCGGCGGAATTGTCAAAGTCCGCGCCAAGCTTTTGGCAAACTTCCTTGTAGGCGTTTTGGTAAACGCGGGCGGGAGCGCCGCCTCCTGCCACCAAAATCAAGCGGCGGCCGGAATCAGCGGCCAGCCATTCCTTGGCCATCTTTACAAAGGCCGCCAAAAAATCAACGTCCGGCTTGTCGGGCGCGATCATCGATCCGCCGACAGATAAAATTTTTGTCGTCATACAAATACCTCCAAAAAGCTCCAATTATCTCGCCGCTAGTATATTCCCAAAAACCGCGCGGCTGTTTTTGCGAGCCGCCGCGAGCAAAAATGTTGCCGCTTATGCGGCCTACTATTAATTCTAGGCTTGCGGACAGTTTTCATGGCCGCTAATATATTCCCAAAACAGCGGGGACAATCCAATAGGAACTGTAGCTTTCCACGTCGGGGCCAGCCTCTTCCCAAATAGACTGCATCGCAAAAGAGCGCGGCATGCGGACAGTCTTGTTGCTAAGCAAGGACTGCTTGATGACCTTGTATGAAAGCGAAAAGGCCACGCGCTGCGCGTCTATGTTTCCAAAATAATACTTGCCGGAATTCCGCTCGCTTTGGAAAGCCTTAAAGTCCATGCCTGCTCCAAGCGCCGTGTCCACGGGAATCCAGCCAAAGCCTTCGATGTAGAATTCGTTCCACCAATGGTTCCTTGTCTGCTTGTCCGCGTCAATCAAAATTCCGCTCAGCGCGCGGCAAGGAACTCCGGCCGCCCGCAGAAGCGCCGCGTAAACAACGGCAAAATCATAAGCGTCGCCGCGCTTTCTTTTTATCAAGTCAAGGACGTCGGCGCCGGCGTCCCGGGTCTTTGGCGCAATCTTGAAATTTTCCACAAAGTAATCAAAAATGAGCTCCGCCTGCCTGTAAGGATTTTTAACTTGGAAAATTATTTTTGGAAGCAAGTCCAAGACTTCCTTGCTCGCGGACGGAATGATGTCGTCGGCGCGCGTGTAGGCCTTGTACAACATTCTGTCCTTTTCTTTAAACGGCGCGGCGTAATCCTTGTTCACAAGACATTCCACTCCGCAAGAAGTGACGACATAATTTTGCCGCGCGCTCGAATAATTTTTGGCGCTGGTCTTGTCAGCCGGAGTGATTTGGAAAATCGAATTTCCCCGGTAGTCCAAGAGCGCGGGCTCAGGAACGCTTTCGGTCATCACAGCTTCCGGCTGCCAGGCGAAAACTATCGGGCGCGGCACATGGATAGTCACCGTCGCCGCGTCGCTTCCCTTTATGTTGTGGAAGTCCGCGCCGACTTGGACCAAGTAAGTGTGGCGGCCGGCCCAAACTTTTTCGCCGACGCGGCTTTTTACCACAAAGGGCTGCAAGGTTGAGCGGCCTTCGTTTGTCGCCACAAACACCGATCCGCTCGCCGCGCCGTCAGGAACACGCACGCGGATTTCGCTTTCGCTCCAATACTCATAGTCAAAGTCCGCCTCGTTGGGCGTTTCAAAGCCGGAATACTTTGGCCGCTCGGTTTCCACGCCGGCCATGTCAGGAACGTTTTCCGCGCCCTGCACTTCGCGGTGGGCCGTAAAGTAAACGTTTGACTCGCCCCTGCTCGCGCCGAAGTTTCTTCCAGAAATTGAAAGGATTTGGCCGGGCGCGGCTTCCTGCAAGGAAAGCTCCGTTATGACGGGAATCACGGACATCGGATTTTCCGGCATTTCAACGGGAATGGCCAATTCGTTGGCGAAAAATTCAGGGTTGGACTTTCCGGCGCGAGTGGCCACGTAAACCAAGCCGTCCTCGGTGTTGCCGGGAACGATGACCTTTATCAAGTCGTCGTCCCAAGAAACATAGCCGCTTTCCGTAAGCCGGTTGCCGCACAGTTCAACATAACTGGAGCCGCGGGTCCGTCCAAAATTCTCTCCGCGCAAAATGAGGATGTCGCCGGGAGCGCCAACGCTGGGAGCGATTTCGCTTATAAAAGGCTTTCGCAAAATTGAACGGGTTGAAATCAAGAGCAAAAAGATTCCGGCCGCCAAGAAAAGCAGCAGGGTCACAAAGCGCGCGGCTGGATATTTTCGCAGCGTGTAGGAAATGCGGTTCACTTTAGGATGTCCCAAACGTCAAGCCGCGCGGACGCGACGTTTGAAACGTTTGAAGCTGATATTGAATTTAAGTTGGAAAGCTTTGTGACGCTTATGGCCATTCCGTCGGGAGCCGCCTCGCTTTCGCTTTTAAGGCTTTCAAAATCGCTGGCCTTTATCGCAAGCGAAGACTCCGCGTTCTTGTCAAACGACACTTGCTGGATTCCGCCGTTGACCACAATCGCTTCGTCCGCGATGGGCTTTTGCGCCTTTATGCTGGACACGGCCAAAACGCTTTCGTCCACGCCCTGCGCGCCAGAAGCCCCGTTAATGCGCGACGGCAAAAGCAAGGCCGCGCGGATTTTTTTTAGCTTTTCCAGCTTGGCGGCGCATTTTGGGCAAGAAGCCAAGTGAGCCTCGTAGTCCTTGACAAAATTTTGGGGCAATTCGCCGTCGAGATAAATTGAATGTATGTCGTTCTCAGGACAATGAAACATCGTCTTCTCCTATAAGCTTTGAAAGCGCCTCTCGCGCCCTAAAGACGCGAACCTTCACGTTGCCCTCGGTAATTCCAAGGGCCTTGCCGATTTCCTTGTAGTTCATGTCGGCGTATTCGCGCAAGACCAAGACTTCCCGCAAATTTTCGGGAAGCTGCTGCAAGGCCTCCTTCGCTTTTTTCACCGTTTCGGCGCGCAAAGCGTCCGTTTCGCCGCTTGTCACTTGCCTGCGGTCCTCGTAAAATTCCCGTTGCAAGGCTTTTTTTTCGCGGGTCTTGCGCTTTGCGTAGTTGAGCGAGGCGTTCTTCACCACGCGAATCAGCCAATAAGTGGCGTCGTTCATCGTGGGAAAGGACATGGCCTTTTCGTTGGCCTTGATATACGAGTCGTGGACCAAATCCTCCGCCGCCTCCTCGTCGTTCACTATGCGGAACGAAACCTTGAACAGCAGGTTGAATGTCGCGTCGTATATCTTTTTAAAGTCAGTCTCGTTGGCGGCGTTAAGCTCGCCCGCGCAGTCCTGGCTTTCGCTTATATCTTTAACCATCTAAAAGCCTGTTTGTTACAAAAATTATTGCCTTTTCCACACGACGCCGTTGGGCGTGTCCACAATAACGATTCCGCGGGCGGCCAGCTCGTCGCGGATTTTGTCGGCCTTGGCGAAGTCCTTGGCCTTTTTGGCGGCGGTTCGCTCGGCAACCAAGGCGTCGATTTCGGCCGCCTCGGGGTCGCCTTCATGGCCCGCGCCTGTCGAAATTTCGGCGGAAGAGGCGTTTTTTAGGCTCTCCTTGGCCGATTCCACTAGTTTTAAGCCCAAAACACTGTCCATCTTGGCCATCAAGGCCAAAGTTTCTTCCGCCGGAACGTCCGAAGCCTTTAAGGCGGTTTGCAAAACGCCGAGCGCGGCCGGGGTTCCCAAGTCGTTTTCCATCGCCGCCGTGAACTTTTTCAAGGTCTCGGAAGCCTTTTCTCCCAAAGCGCCGGCCTCCTTTCCTCCGGCGGCCTCATAGACTTTTGCCGCTCTCTTGACCAAGGAAGCGCGGGAATTCTTGGCCGAATCCATCGAATTCCAGCTAAAGTTGGCCGGGCTTCTGTAGTGCGCGCCAAGCAGGAAGTAGCGGTAGTCAAGCGGGTCGTAGCCCTTGTCGATCAAAGACTGCAAGGTAAGGAAGTTTCCGCTTGACTTGCTCATCTTTGTCGCGCCTTCAATCACCAAAAAGGCGTTGTGGAGCCAGTAGTTGACCCAAGGGCCGGCCGCGCGGTCTTCGGCGCTAAAGGAGCCTTCGGACTGGGCGATTTCGTTTGTATGGTGGACGGGAACGTGGTCAATTCCGCCAGTATGAATGTCAAAGTGCTTTCCAAGGTACTTCATGCTCATGGCCGAGCATTCAATGTGCCAGCCCGGGTAGCCCTTGCCCCAAGGAGAATCCCAAACAAGCGCCTGCTCCTCAAATTTGCTCTTGGTGAACCATAGGACAAAGTCCTGAGGATTCCGCTTGTTTTGGTCTACGACGACAACCTTGCGCTTTCCGGCGCCGGCTTGCAAGTCGTCAAGGTTTAGGTTGGCAAGCTTTCCGTAGTCGGGATAGGTGGAAACGTCGTAGTAAAGGTTTCCGCCGGCCATGTATGTGTGTCCGTTGGCCTCGATTTTCTTGATCAGCTCGATCATTTCGGGAACGTGGTCTGTGGCCTTGCAAACCACGTCGGGCCGCAGTATGTTCAAGCGGTCAATGTCGTTAAAAAATGCGTCGGTGTAGAATTTGGCGATGTCCAAAACCGACTGCTGGCGCTCCTTGGCGGTCTTGAGCATTTTGTCCTCGCCGTCGTCCGCGTCGCCTGTCAAGTGGCCGATGTCGGTGATGTTCATCACGTGCTTTTTTTTGTAGCCTAGGAAGGTCAGCGTGCGGTCGAGCGTGTCCAAAAAGACGTAGGCGCGCAAGTTTCCGATGTGGGCGTAGTTGTAAACCGTGGGGCCGCAGCCGTAAAAGCCGCAAAAGCCTTCCTGAAGCGGAACAAATTCCTGCAATTTTTTTCCCATCGTGTTGAACAGTTTAAGCGCCATAATTCCCCGCCTTGCCAAATTCCTTTTTTTGGAATATAATTCTTCCAATGTATAATATAGCAGAATTTGCCCAAAGTTTCAAGCAAAACAAAAAAATCGCACTTTATTTTGACGAGCCGCTGGCTTCGCGGACTTCCTTTAAGATTGGCGGAAGGGCCGCTCTCCTTGCCGAGCCGCAGGATTCCGACTCATTGGCGGAACTTTTGAAAAGCGCCCAAGCGGCGGGCATTCCCTATTTTATCCTTGGAGGCGGAACAAACGTCCTTTTTAGCGACGCAGGTTTTGACGGAATCGTCGTTTCAACAAAAAAACTTTCGGACATTGCCTCGCAAGCCCAAGACGGCGGCAAGACCATAATCCGCGCGGCCGCCGGAGAAAGCGTCGCGGCCCTAGTCTCCTTCGCCGAGCGCGAAGGCTTGACCGGCCTGGAAGAATTCGCGGGCCTTCCGGGAACCGTAGGCGGCGCCGTCTACATGAACGCCCGCTGCTTTGAAAAGGAAATTTCAAACGTCGCCGCCAAAATCACTTGGCTTGAAAACGCGGGAACCTTCATCGTAAAAAGCGCAGTCTTTTCCCCGTCGGACTGGGACTACAAAAAATCCCCCTTTACCGGAACCGGCCGCGTCGTTCTAAGCGCGGAATTTATAGTCCAAAAAGGCGACAAGGCCTCGATAGCCCAAAAAGCCGCCGCCTTCATTCAAGAGCGCAAAGACAAGGGGCATTACAAGGCCCCCTGCGCCGGCAGCGTATTTAAGAACAACCGCGCCTTTGGCCGCCCGACAGGAAAAATAATCGACGAACTTGGCCTAAAGGGAGAGAGGCGCGGGGGCGCCCAAATCGCGCCCTTCCACGGAAACATAATCATCAACGCAGGCGGCGCCTCCTCGGCCGACGTCCGCGCGCTTGTTGACTTGTGCAAGGCCCGCGCCAAGGAAAAGTTTGGCATTGAGCTGGAGGAAGAAATAGTCCTTGTGGACTAGCGCATAAAGCGCATTGTAAAAAAAAAACGCCCTTCAAACGAAGGGCGCCGTTGTACCAACCGCTTGCGCGGCTGGTCTTAAATGCGGTTAAGCATTAATCCGGCAAAGGCTATTTGAAAGCCCATTCAAGAGTAATTTCCTTGGGAGATGTAACATCATATGCAGCACGGAATTTCAACAGTTTGCTGTTAGCAGTAGCTCCGTCGGTTACTGTAACATTAGAAACTTCCGAATCGGAAGTAATACCAGAGACAACCTTTGTGTCCGTATTGTCCAAAATTTCTTTTGTTGTATAATCCACGCCAGCATAAACGTCTGTAAGCTCTATATACCCAGCTAATACCGCCTGTCCGTTATACATAACCCCAGAAGGTTGCGATTGGCCCTTGAGAAGCTTTACCGTAATCTTCTTGCCCTTGGCAACTTTACGAGTCACAGTCCTTGTGAAAGCCGGCTTAACAGTGTCAGAGAGCTTATATTCTCCTGCCACTGTAAGATCCACAGACTCCTTTTCTGTCTTGTTGACAATCAACGCGCCAGCGCCAATTCCATTCGCATCTGTCCATGTAGCTTCGGACTCCGGGGCAGTGGCATGGGCTGGTTCGGCAAGAATCCCGGCAACTGTTTTGTCAGAAGTTGTGTATGTCCAACCCTTTCTCCATTCAAAGGAACCCGAGTCCTCCTTGTAAGCTGAATATCCGTTGTAGATTGGAGTGGGCTCATTGAATGAAGCGGTCGAGCCAGGGGTAATAGCCGCAGACGGTGTCTTCGGTTTGAAAGTGCAGTCAGATGTAGTAGCATAATGATCGTATACATAGGGAAAATCAGGCATCCACTCGATGAACTTCAAAGGAACCCTTCCCGCTTCATCTGTAGTCTTCTTAAGAATCGTAACTGTGTACTCAGCCTCGGCCTTTTTGCTTGCATTCGTCGCAGACTGAACAAGCACCTTTACTTTGAAAGTCTGATCCGCGCTCTCAACCGATGTGTCGCCGTCCTTAGAATAGACACGCAGTCTCTCATCATAAACTTTTGTGGGATTCTCCACATGCTCGCTTCCTTCAACGACAGACCAAGTGAACTTGATTGTGTCTGAGCCAAAGTTTGAGGGAAAGGCATAGAGATTCGTGCTCGTTCGCTCGTGAAGAAGACTTGTCGCGGCAGCGGCGATAACATTCACGCCTGTAATTTTTACAGACGGTTCTTCCGAGACAGCCGGTCCTTCCGGAGTAGCCGGAGTAGCCGGAGTATTAGGGACAGCCGGCGTGTCGCTTGAATTTGAGCAGCTTGCAAATCCGGCCACCGCGGCGGCGACGGCAAGAGCAGTCAAAAGTTTTGAAATTTTCATTAAACAACCTCCTAATGAAATTTCTACTATATTACCCCCCCCCCCCGCTCGCTTTGTCAACACAATGCCGCCGCTAAAAAACAAAAAGTTATCGTTTTTATTTTTATTGCTTTTATCGATGTTTTTGTTGAATATTTTTCCATCATGCGCTATAATTGAGTGATTTTATTTTAAGGAAGATTCGGTGCTGCAGCTTTCATTTGTAAATTATAAGAAAGGCGCCGCGCTTGTCGTAGAAGGCAAGGCGCAGAGCGACAGATTTTTCATCATTCAGGTTGGACAAGTCCAATGCGTGAGCGACGTGAAAATTCCTGGCCAAGAGCAGACAATCTTGGGACCGGGAGACTTCGTGGGCGTTATTCCCTGCATGTCCAACCACTTGCAAATCGAAACAGTAATCGCAATGACCGATGTAACCGTGATCGCCGTAATGCGCGACCAATATCCCGAACTTATCGCAAAAAACACGCCTGTGGCCATGAAAATCATCCGCACTTTCGCCAACCGAATGCGCGTCTTGAACGGAGTGCTCACAAAGCTCACGCTCAACAATGTGGCCTCGGAATCGCCCGAACAGCTTTTTAAGGTGGCCGCCTTTTACGACAAGGCCAACCGCCCGGACGTGGCCATCTACGCCTACTACCAATACCTTAAGGCGTGCCCAAACGGCGCCGACGTGGAACAGGCCAAGCAGCGCTTCGTAGCGCTCAAGCCCCGCTCGCGCGCGGTTTACTTTGAGCCGACCGAAGAAATGACAAGAAAGTATCCCAAGGGAACGATGATTTTCTGCGAGAACCAATCGGGCGCCGACATGTTCATCATCCAGTCGGGCGAAGTTTCCATCAGCAAAGTCGTTGACGGAAACGAAGTCACGCTCGCGGTTCTCAAAAAAGGCGACATGTTCGGCGAGATGGCGCTGCTTGAAAACAAGCCAAGAAGCGCTTCCGCCGTCGCGCACGAAGAATGTGTCTTGATGGTCGTCAACCGAAAGAACTTTGACATGATGGTAGCCACGCAGGCGCAGCTTATCGCCCGCTTGACCACGACGCTCGCCGAGCGCCTTTGGGCTTTGCACCGCCAGCTCACCAACAGCCAGATAAAAGAATACTCGCACAAGCTGGTAGACATGCTGGCGCTTCAGTTGGAAAAGGCAAAGCTGAACATAACAAGCGCCCAAAGCTTCCAGACAAACCTTTCTGTGCAAGACTTGGTCACAATGTGCGGAATTCCGACCAGCCACCAGGCGCAGGCCATAAACGACTTCACCAACCTCGCCCAGCCCAAAATTATGGGCGGAAAGATTTTGGTTCCCAAGCCCAACGAAATCATCAAGGCCGCCGCCTTCTACCGCTCAAAGGCATAAGAGCGGTCAAGGCACGCTTCGCTTAAAGCCTTGACTCGCTCTTTTTGCGGCGCGTACAAAATTGTCGCGCCGCAATAGCGGCAATCAAGGCGCTAAAACCCGAGCTCCGCTCGGGCTTTTTTTTCTAATACCACGCCGCAAACTATCCGATAATTGAATTATGAAAAAGGCTTTTTTTCTTTTGACGGCAATATTTTCGTTCGCGGCTTTTTCCGCGCGCGCCGAACAACTTCCCAAGGGCTACGGCGGCGTTGAGCTGGGAATGTCTCTTGACAGCGCCAAGCAGGCCTTAAAAAGCAAGAGCGACTTTGGCTACAACGGCGACCGCGACGTGTCCCTTTTGCCAGGCGACGCGCGCGTTCTGATAGAAACCGACTCGCGCAACACTCAAAGGCACGGATTTTTGACCCAGTGCTGGTTTCAGTTTTACCAAGAAAATCTTTATTCGATAATACTAAACCTTAACCCGGAGCGCGTGGACCACTACTCCGTCTACACCGCGCTCGTCAAAAAGTACGGCGAGCCCAACGACTTTTCGCCGGAACGCAGCGTTTGGAAAAACGACAGCGTCACGATGAGCCTTGAGCGGCCGCTCACCTTAAAGTACACCGACAACAAGACAATCGAAGACTTGTCGCAAAAGTCGCTCGTGCAAAAGAACGGCTGGGAAATCACCCGCCAAATGTTCCTGGATGAATTATGAAAAACCTTAAACGAAAGGCCGCCGCGCTCTTTGTCGTCGCGCTTGTTTGCGCGGCCGCGGCTTCCTGCCAAAAAGGCAATCCCAAACTAAAGACCAAAACTTTAAGCATCGCCACGGCTTCGGGCGCGACAGTTATTGTGGAGGCCGAAATCGCCGACAAGCCTGACACGCGCGAAAAGGGCCTCATGTTCCGCAAAAACATCCCCGACGGGACAGGAATGCTTTTTGTCTTTGAAGAAGACAGGGTTTTGCGCTTTTGGATGAAAAACACGCCCTCGCCTTTGAGCATCGCCTACATAGACTGGAAGGGAGAAATCAAGGACATTCTTGACATGAAGCCCTTTGACCTAAGCGACGTTTGCGCTTCGGGCTACGTCCGCTACGCGCTTGAAGTTCCGCAAGGCTGGTTTGGCCGCGCGGGCGTAAAGGTCGGCGACAAGCTGGATCTACTCCCGCTCCAAGCGCGATAATTCCATCGCGGCTATTTTGTCGTCCGGATCATATTCCAAGACAGTTTGAAAATATTTTTGCGCGCCGGACACATCGCCTTGCTTTAGGGCCGCGTAACCGAGGTTTGAGATTATCTTAGTGTTTTCAGGATCAATCGCCAATGCCTTAAGCAAATGCGCCTTAGCCTCGTCGCTTTTTCCCTGTTCCAAACAGCAAATGCTAAGCTCGTTGTAGCAGTCCGCGTTTTGGTCGCCGCCACATTCCAGCGCTTTCTTAAAAGCGCCCTCCGCGTCGGCATAACGGCTCAAACGGCGCAAGCCCCAGCCCAACATGAACCAAGCGTTCCAAACGTCGGAATTATGCCGCAAAAAGACGCGGAGCTCTTCCAAGCCTTTTTCTTCCTGGCCGGATTGAATCAACTTGTAGGCGTTCTTGAAGCGCTCGTCGTCCATGTTGCCGTTTTGAATCTCGTTGATTATTTGCTGAGCGCGCTCTTTTTTGTATATTCCGTTTTCTCCCAAGTCCTCGTCCTTGACGTCGCAAGTGAGCGCGAGGTAGGACTCAAAGCAGCCGCGCGCGTTGAAAAAATCATGGTTTTTAAGATAAAAGAAAGCGGCGTTAAAAAACGCGTCGGCCGGCGGCGGGTCGG
>ONET01000014.1 GCA_900316905.1 uncultured Treponema sp. | reverse complement strand
CGGCTGGACATTTGTCGTTTGGGGAGCGCTCCACGGCCTTTACCAATGCGCGGGCAGGGCGGCCAAGCCCCTTTTGGAGAAGGCCAAAATTCCCGCCGCCGTTAAAATCCTTGTCACCTTTTGCTTGGTGACCTTCGCGTGGATTTTCTTTAGGGCGGAAAGCCTTGGGCAGGCGGCGCTTGTGGTAAGGAAAATCGCGGAAGTCCCAAAATGCGCCGCCGACTTTTTTACGATGAAGGGGGAGGTTGGCGCGAAAGACGCTGTAAAGGTCTTGTTGGCTCTCAATGATAATAGTTTTGGCTATTTTACAGGCATTGCAAAGACTATTTGTCTTTTATTGGTCTTTTCTTTTGTCAGTTTGTCAACGAGAAAAAAAGGCGGTTTGGAAATTGTAAAAAAAATGACTCCAGAAGTCCGCTGGGCATTGTATGTTGCATTAGCCTTTTATCTTTTCTCTGTTTTGTTCAATAACGACGCAAGTTATTCAACAAACTTTATCTATCAAAATTTCTAACGGGGACTGATGTGAAAAAATTTCTTTTTAAGTTGCTTTTTTTGGCGCAAAGCGTAATTGTCTTGTTTTTTTTAAGGCCGAAAATTCTTCAAGCTTGGAAAGGCTTCCATTATGACACTTTCAATGTGTTCCATTGGAAGAAAGTAAGATTTACAGATGCTGAGCCAAATAAGAATTTTATTAAAACAAAGTACATTCTTGCCAACCCCCAAAAATTTAACGCATTTGTTTTTGGATCGTCAAGAGTGTTGAATTTGCCGCTAGGTGGGCTTCCAAATAAAATTGATGAAACTGAATTGCGTTGGTACAACATGACTTATTCGGAAGGCATTCCTGCCGAACATGTTGCAGGCCTTAAGACTTTTATCAATGCAAATGTTGACATAAAAATGATAATGGCGGCTTTTGACAATATTGCGATGTATGCTTCTGTTGACATCCATGAAAAAGAGCTTCTTAGAATTCCTTATCAGGTTTATGAAAAAAATCCATTGGCTTTTTACCTCCCATATTTAAACACGGAAACAGATGACTCAATAATTTCTCAAGTTTTAGAATATGACCAAGCGCCGCATGAGCAAGAGTTTATCGACTTTTATAATTATGGCGGAGTCGTGAATGACGATTTTTCTTTGACTGAAAATCCAGACTTAGAAAGATTTAAGTCAATGCATTTTGGACAGGAATACACGCAACAAAACGCGCTAGATGACATTGCGGAAATTGCAAACATTTGCAAAGAAAGAGGAATAAAACTGATTCTGATAACTAATCCAATTTACGAGACAACTTATAAAGACGCAGTGGAACACGGATATTTTGATTTGTTGAAGGCTGTGTCAAAGAAATGCGAATTCTATAATTTTTCTTCTTTAAATAATTACACAAAAGACCCTCGGTATTATTTTGAAAGTTCCCACTACCGTCCAGCGCTTGGAATACTTGTGGAGAAAGTTCTTTTTGGAACGGAAGAAGAAAAGACACAAATTAGAAAAGATGCCGGCGATGAGCTTTGGGGCGCCAAAGTGAACGCGGAAAACGTTGATTTTTTTATTCAAAACCTGCGCGAGCAATTGGAAAAATCAGAATAGGGACGGCGCAAGATTATCTTTTGTTGAACCAATGCATAAGAAAATGCGCGAACTTTAAGTTTGCAATCATAAGGACAAAGGCTAAAGGAATGCAAGCTATGGTCACGGCGTTGAACGTAATGAGCTTCGCGCACTTGTAAATTATGGCGGCGCTTATGGGCAGGCAAAGCGCGCTTGTGGTGACGCAGGGAATGTATTTTTTAATGTAAAGCGCGTGGCCGATGTGAATCAAAAGATGCGCGGCGAGCGAAAGGAAAATTCCAAACCACAAGCCGTAAAGAATGTCGTTCGGAAAATAATAGGCTAAAAGGCTCACTCCAAAAAACGGAATGAATTCTTCGTAGACCGCAAGCGCGAAGCCCGCCGTGCTAAAGTCCCGGTAAGGGGCCGTGGCTTTTGGAAAGCGCTCGAACAAGTCGGGGTTCTTTTTAAAGAAGCGGCCAAAGCCGATTATCTCTTCCATGTCGTGAAAAATAAAAATGATTGGCAATAGCAGGATGTAGTCTTTCATTGTTCCTTAAAGCAAATTTTTAAAAACTTTCGTGATTTTTGATTCGCCTTTATGATTCCAGATAAACTGAACGTCGCTTCCGACCGCGGGCGCTTTTTCCAAACCGTCGGCTTTTGCCGGAATCAAAAGCTCCCAGTAGCGGACGAGATAAACGCCGTCCTTGATTGACTCAACTACGCCCAAATGCTGCTCGAAAATTTGCATGAAGCCTTCCTGGACTTTTACCTTGCGGTAGGCGGGGAATTCCTTGTTGATTTCTTGCAGGCGCTTTTGGTCTTCCAGCTTTTTAAAGTCTGGGCTTTCGATGATTCGTCCTTTGATTTTTGAAAAGTCGTCATTTAAAGGAAGGCACATTATAGCGTCAAAGGAATTTCCTTCGCCGTCGGTGACGCCAAAGTCCGAAGCGCGCTTAAAGCCAAAGCGCGGATAATAGTTTGGCTCGCCGATTACGACAATGCCCGCGACGCCCGCCTGCCTTGCCGCCTCGATTGACTCTCGCATAAGCTCGCCGCCGATGTCGTTGCCTTCAAGCGTTGGCTCTACGGCAAGCGGGCCAAATGTCACGACCTCATGCCGCGCGCTTCCGTCGTCAATCCAAGCGCGCGTGTAGTAAACCGCTCCGACAATTTTTTTGTCAAGCTCTGCCACGCGGCTCAATTGCGGAAGATAGTCGTTGGATTCGCGAATGATTCTGACAAGAAAATGCTCGCTGCAACCCGGCCAATACTTGTTCCAAAAACTTCGCATAGTCATAAGCTCCGCGCTTTTGTAGTCGGCTGGCGTTTCTTGTCGAATGATTAAATTTTCTAGCATGATGCCGTTCCATCCACTTTGTACATTATTCTTAGGCGCTGCGCCTCGTTGGCTTCAAAGCCGAACTTTTGGTAAAAGGGAATCTTGTCAGGCATCGCGCAAAGTTCCACAAAGATTTGCGTGCCCGGCGTTCCGTTTGCGTCGATGTATTTTAGAATCTCTTGAATCAAAATTTTTCCCAAGCCTTTCTTTTGCCAGTCGGGGTGAACGACGACGTCCTTTATGTAATAGCACAAGCCCTTGTCGCCAATCGCCCGCGCCATAGCGATGATTTTCTCTCCGTCAAAAATCGAAACGCGAAAGAGCGTGTTCTTCATCGCAAGCGCCGTTTGCTCCAGCGTCGGCGGCTCTCCCCAAACCGATTCCCATAAATAGCGGAACTGCTCCGCGGTAAGTTCGTTGTGTTTTATTGTAAAGTTGGACATGAGGGTAGTATAGCGGATTTTTGGGGTTTTGGAAAGGATTAGTTTTTGCGCGCGGCGTTAATCGTTTTCATTAGGCTTAGAACAAGAGCGCGTTCCGAAGCGGAAAGTTTTTCAAGTTCCTTTAAGTGGGCGTCGAATTTGTGGTACAGGCGGATTGCCTTGTTTATTTCGGCGGGGCTTTCTTTTTTGCGGGCGGCGGAACTTTCGGGCATTTCCAAGAGGTACTCCAATGAAACGTCGAGGGCTTTTGCAATGCGGACGGCCAAGTCTGCGGCGGGAACGCTGTCGCGGCGAATGCCTTTTCCGATGTAGGAAACGTCAAAATCGGCGGCAGCCGCCAGTTCCTTTCGCTCTTTGCCTTGATACTTTAACTCGTCGTCTACGTTTTTCCAAAATCCCATGCTTTTATAATAGAGCCATTTGTCCGTTTTTTCTTGACTAATCGGACTATTGGTCTTATAATGGAAAATAGACCTATTGTCCGATTTTGCGTATAAACGGACAGGTGGAACGGTTTGTAAAAAGGAGTGATTGTTATGAAAAATGTTTTTAATCGAGCGGTCTTTTTTGCCATTTGCGCGGCGTTGTTTTTTGCCTTTGCCTCGTGCTCAAACAGCGCGGGGGGAGGAGGAACTAACCCCACGCCAATACAGCTGCCTACACCTGCGCCTACACCCACAGCTGTTACATATACGGTTACATTTAATGTAAATGATGGCAGCGAAAATCCTGCCACAGTTACGCAAACATTTACAGAGAATCGGGCTGAGTCTTTGAAGTCTTTTTCTGAAATGGGTTTTTCTAAGTCTGGATTTTATTTTGCTGGATGGGGAACTTCAGCTGATGCTACTGAATCTGCTTATGCTGATGGAGCTGATTATACTGCTAATGCGGATATTACACTCTATGCTCTTTGGTCAGCCATACCTGTTTACAGTGTAAATATTTCAAGTGAGCATGGAGAAGTAATTCCATCACAGGCAACTGGTGTAGAAGGAACAGAAATTACACTTAGCAATACTCCTGCAACTGGTTGGCAGTTTGATTCCTATACAGTAACAACTTCTGATTCTACTATCGATGTTGTAAATGACAAGTTTACAATGCCAGCTAATGACGTTACCGTAACAGCAAATTATACGATGATTGATTATTCAATTGACGTTGGTTCAGTTGCAAACGGTAATGTTATTGTTACAATTGGTTCGTTGGTATCTTCTACAGCCAACTTTGGTCAAATTATTACTGTTACTGTTACACCAGAAAGTGATTACTATAGATTCAATTCTGTTAATGTAGTCGCTTCAGATGGAACATCAGTTGATTTGACTGGAACCGGTAATACAAGAACTTTTGTAATGCCTGCACAATCTGTAACTGTTAGTTCTACATTTGATTCAAAGCACACAATTACACTCCCGACATCTATCGAAGGCGGAACGTTGACTTCAAATGTAACATCTGCTTTTGAAGGCGATACTGTAACACTTACTGTAACTCCAAGTACAAAGTATTATGTACTTAACTCTGTGTCGGCTATTACATCAAGCACATATATTTCTGTTAGTGGTGATGGAAATGTTAAAACATTTACAATGCCTGGACAGGATGTTAGCGTTAATGCTTCACTTAATCTTACTTTTGTTCCAACATCTTACAATAAAGTTAATACAAAAACAATTAATGGTGTTGATTATGACATTGTAGAATTCGGTGATTGGCCTCAAACAATATTGCCTAAGAATAGCACAATTACAATTGATGAATCAAAGTCAGTTGTACAGGGAGATTTTACTTATTGTTTGGGAAGTGATGGAAACCTGTATGCTAAAGTTAAAACGACTATTTACAGTATTGCAGATGGTTTGTGTTTTAGCGATGGATCGGCGGTACAAAAGGGAGAATATAGATGGTTTAAAGTAGAACCAATTAATTGGCGAGTTCTTACGACAAGTTTTGACCATGATGGTAAAACTGATACCACAGGTAAAAAGCTCTTGTTTGCTGAATGTGCTATAATTGGACACTCTTATTCCTCTTATAAAACTTCTGGAAATGAAAATGATTATCCTACATCTTATGCACGAAACTGGTTAAATAGTGTGCATCGTTATTCTACAGATACTTATATCGGTTTCTTGAACACTGCTTTTAATTCAATAGGAGTTTCAAAAATTGCAGATACAACTGTTGATAACAGCGCTCGTTCTACTAATCCTGAAAAGAATGCAAAAACTTGGAATCAAGGAGAAAATGAATGGGCAAGTCGTTCTACAGTCGATAAGATTTTCCTTTTGAGTGTACAGGAAGCTACTCGAAGTGAATACGGTTTTAGTATCGAATACAATGATAACGATGCTAGAATTCGTAAATCTACTGATTATGCTAGAACTAGTGGTGGCGATTGTACTGCATGGTTCTTACGTTCCCCAGATTATTCTAGGAGCATCGATGTACGAGGGGTTGATGCTAAGGGACATTTGGGACGTACAACTTATGATGTTGTTAGAGGTATTGTTCCAGCTTTGTGCTTGGAATAATTTATAATTTAGTGGAAGCATATATTTGAAGTATAAACTTTGGATATATGCTTCCTAACTTTTAAGGAGATTTTTATGAAAACTAAGAAAAAAAATGGAGGTTTGAAAAATAAATCTTGAGTGATATTGGTAATTTAGTTAATTCAACTCTAAATAAAACAGATAGAATGCTTACCCAGTTATTTTATTGTAAAGAATTGCCTGATATAGAATATTTAAATTATGGCGATTTTTTTATTGGAGACATATCATAATGACAAAAGCCGAACTTTTAAATTTTTATAATCATCGGGATTGTGATGGTTGGCTCACATATTATAGGTATTTAACTGATGAGGATAAAAAAGTTTTAGAAGAAATTGACGCGGAAGAGACTGTAAAAAAATGGAGAGCGGATGGGGCTCTCATAAATTGGATAAGATGTTTTTCAACAGAATATAATAAAAGATATGGGGCGTATATTGAGCGTCAGGAATTTGAGGAAGCACATATTTATTCTTGGCTCGTGGATGTAATTTTTCTTTTGCACTCTAACTGCAAGAGCAAGGTCGATGCGAAGAATGATATTTTGACTATAAGACAAGAGCAAAAAATGCTTGCTGTCAATTTTTTAAAGAAAACCAAGGATAAACCTGCGAATAAAGATTTTATAAAAGAAATCAACTTTGTGCTTGATTGCTTAGAAGAAAGTCAAGAATAGGCATTTTATACAGCGATCTAAAACTTATGTTGTGCGATATTCAGTCGCAGGACAGTCGCTTACAAAAACATCGCCATAAAATGCGGAAGGAAGATTTTCTTTTCGCTGGCTCCGATGTTTCCGTCGATAAGTTTTATGGCGTATTCGGATTCAAAGCGTTCCATAAAATTGTTGAGGGACGGCGTTGAGGTGTTTCCGGCCTTCACTTCCACTGGAATCACGCCGCCGTCTTTTTCTATTATGAATTCAATTTCCATTTGGGAATTTTCGGTTTTATAATAGTGAAGGGAATGTCCGTTCTTTATTAGAATTTCGGAGACCAGGTTTTCGTAAATTCCGCATTTGGCGTTGCCCAAAATTTTGTTTGTCATTACCGCAAGCTTTGTTTCCGCGCCGTATCTTGCCATCAAAAGCCCGGTGTCATTGTAGTAAATCTTAAACTCGTTTTCTTTTTCATTGGCTTTTAAAGGCAGTCGCGGCTCGTAAACGTTCCGGCACACATTCACCATGTTTGAATCTTCAAGCCACATTACGCTGTCGGAATATTTGCGGGCGGTTGATTTTTTTTCCACTTCGGAATATTTGAATTTTTTGTTTTCTTTTGCAAGCTGGCGCGGAACGCTGTCGTAGCACTTGCGGACTTTTACCTTTTCCACGCCAGTCGCGTGGTTCGCAATGTCGTCGTCATAAGACGAAAGTATTTTTTCCTGAATCTGCTGGACTCGTCCAAAATCTTTTCGCGCCGCAAAGTCCGCGACAACTTCCGGCATTCCGCCCACTATGATATATTCCCTTAAAATATTTCTGAATTTTTCATTTATGTCGTCGGGAATTTTTTCTTGCTTGTCATAAAAGGATTTTAAATATTCAATGTCGCTGTCTTTGTATCCGTAAGCCCAAAGAAATTCTTTAAAATCAAGAGAATGCATGACAAGCTGCCGCTCATATCCGACGGGGATTGAGTCAACTTCCTCAACTTCGGTGTCCGCATCCTGTCCGTAATGAAGCCCCAAAAGCGAGCCTGACGCGATTACATCATAGCGGTTATCTTCCGCCAAAAATTTTAGCGCGGTTCGGGCTTTGGCGCATTTTTGTATTTCATCAAGAAAAATAAGCGAGTTTCCTTTTAATAAGTTTTCTTTTAATAAGTTTTCTTTTGGAAAATGAATGGAAATCCTTTTGTAGATTTCTTCCGCGGAAAGTTCGCCATCAAAAATCGACTTGAGGCTTGGTTTTTGCATAAAATTGATTTCTATGAAAGTTTTGTACTCTTTTTTGCCAAACTCGCGAACGATGTAAGTTTTTCCAATCTGGCGCGCGCCTTTAATTAAGAGACACTCTTTGCTTTTTGTCCGCTTCCACTTTAGAAGGTCGTCATAAGCTTTTCTTCGCAGCATGTATATATATTACAAGGAATTGCGGATTTTTTCAAGTCAAAATGCATATTTTTGGACTATCAAATGGCGAAAAAATGCATATTTTTGGACTGTCAAGTGTGTTAAAAATGCATATTTTTGGACATTGCTAGTAAAATTCCTCTTAAAAATGACAAAAATCCCCGTAAAAATCCTTTGAAAAATGACAAAATTTACCCTAAAATTCCCTTGAAAAATGACAAAAACGCTGTGATTTACCTTGACTTGCGGGCCAACGCCGCGGTTCACAAGGCCTTTGATGGCGACTTTGACGTGGACCAAATGATTCTCGCGATCACCTCACTTGTTCCGGGCGCGCGTTTTGTTCCCAAAAAAACGCTTTTGATTTTGGACGAAATCCAAGATTGCGCCAACGCGCGAAGTTCCCTAAAGTATTGGGACATCGACGGCCGTTTTGATGTGATTTGCACGGGCAGCTTTCTTGGGGTAAAGGGCTTTAGGTCTCCTTATGTTCGCGGCGTGCCTGTGGGCTATGAGGAACAGGTGGCGATGTATCCTTTGACTTTTGGCGAGTTTTTGCTGAACGCCGGCCTTGACGAAAAAGTTTTTGAATACGTTCAAAATTGCGTCGAGAAAAAAATTGCGGTTGACCAAGCCGTTCACCAAAGCATGAGGAACCTTTACTTGCAATATTTGATTGTTGGCGGAATGCCCGAAGTTGTGAACGTTTTTTTTGAGACTCACGACTTGAACGCGGTGAAGGAAATCCAGCGGCAAATTTTAAATTCGATAAAAGACGATTTTGGCCGTTACAAGGACGCGGAAGGAAAGGACAAGGTGAACGAAGTGTTAAAGCTTCGCGCTGAGGCTTGCCTCGCTTCGCTTCCGGCGCAACTTTCCAAGGAATACAAAAAATTCCAATACAGCCTTGTTGACGCAAAAGGCCATTCGCCCGAAAAAGCGGACGGCCTTCAATACTTGGAGGACGTGGGGCTTGCCGTTCGCGCTTACAACGTCAAGTCGCTTTCTTGCCCGCTTGAGGCGGAAAAAATTCCGACCGAGTTCAAAGTTTTTTTTATCGACACAGGCCTTTTGGTTTCGCAACTTGGCGACGAGATTCCGGCGAAAATTCTTGACGGCGATTTGGGAGCGTACAAAGGAGCGGTCGCGGAGAACATGGTCGCGTCCGCCTTTGCCAAAAACGGAAAGAGCCTTTTTTACTTTCACGCGCCAAGCGGTTCGCCCGAGCTTGACTTTCTTTTTGAAAAGAATGGCGAAGTCGTCATCGTTGAATGCAAGGCTTCTAACAACCGCGCCACCAGCATGAAATATGTCATTGCCAATCCAAAAAAATACGGAAAACATAAGGCCGTAAAATTTGCCGACGCGAATGTTGGCGCGGGCGTTGGCTTTGAAACATTCCCGCTATACGCGCTTGGCTTTATGCAAGACGGTCGCAAGAAAAAGAATGTAGTGAAAATGATTGACGCGAAAAAAATAAAAGCGCCAAAGTGACCCTTTGCAAAAACGCCTAAAACGCGCTAGTATTCCATCATGCCCAAAAACAAAAGCGACCACGACATTTTCGCCCGCCTCAACCCGGAACAGTTGGACGCGGTTCAAAGCACGGAAGGCCACATTCGCGTTTTGGCCGGAGCGGGGAGCGGAAAGACGCGCGCCTTGGTAAGCCGCTACGTTTACCTTGTCCGCGACTTGGGAATCTCGCCCAAAAACATTTTGTGCGTAACCTTCACCAACCGCGCGGCAGAAGAAATGAAGGCCCGCGTCCGTTCGGAATTGGGCGACATGGATTTGGGCTACATTTGCACCTTCCACGCTTTTTGCACGCTGCTCCTTCACGAGGACATAAACAAAATAAATTTCCCAAAAGACTTTGTGATTTTGGACAAGGAAGACTGGCGCTCAATCTTGCTTCGCGTTTTTGCCGACATGGGCTTGACCTTAAAGGAAGCGACGATCCAGCAAAAAATCGACGAGGTGTTGGAAGCAAAGAAAACGCAGGCCGACAGTTACATCGACTATTTTTACAAGCTGAACAACGAGGAGCTTAAAGAAAAATTTCTGGCAAAAGGAATCGAGCGAAACCAAGAAATATTCTTGCGCTTTTTGTACGAGCAAAAAAAATGCTTTGGCGTTGACTTTAACGACTTGATAAATTTCGCCGTCTACATTTTGGAAAAGTTTCCCGACGTTGCCGAAAAATGGCAGGACAGAATTCAATACATAATGGTTGATGAGTTCCAGGACGTGAGCGCAAAGCAATATTCCATAGCGCAAATTTTAAGCCGCAAGCACAAAAATCTTTTTATCGTCGGAGACAGTGACCAAACGATTTACTCTTGGCGGGGAAGCCACGTCAAGTTGATTTTGGACTTTGAAAAAGTTTACAAGGACGCGCGGACGATTTTGCTTTTAAAGAACTACCGTTCCACTCCGCAAATACTCGCGGCAGCCAATTCCTTGATTGCCCATAACACTGTCCGCTATCCCAAGGAGCTTTCGCCCACAAAAAAGGCCGGCCCCAAGCCCCTCTACTATCACGCTCCCAGCGAGGAGGAGGAGGCCAAGTGGATTTGCAAAAAGGTTAAGGAACTATGCGGCCTTTCAAAAAAATCGAAAGCAAAACAAAAAGCGGACGAGGCCGCCGCTGCGCCTCTTGGGCTTGAAAGCGATAATGGCTTGAAAGACCAAAAATCCGCCTCCAACGAGCGCGGGGCTTCTTCCGATTCCAACCTGCGCGACATCGCGATTCTTTACCGCGCCCATTACCTTTCGCGCTCGCTTGAAGAAGCCTTTATCAAAAACGACATTCCTTACCGCATCCTTGCCGGAACGGAATTTTACGGCCGGCGCGAAATCAAAGACATGATAAGCTACTTGCGAATGTTGACCGTCGCCGACGACGTTTCATTTTACCGCACGGTGAACCTTCCCAGCCGCAAAATCGGAAAGAACAAAATCGCCGCGATAAAAGAATACGCCGACAATAACGACTGTTCCGCCTACGTCGCGCTAAAAGGCTTGCTTTCCCAAAACGACCCGATCTTAAAAGGAACAAAAGCCCAAGCCTACGTTGACGCGATAGAAGAAAGCCGCGCGCTTTTAAACGACAAAAACTCTTTTGTCTACACGGTCGGCTCGGGCACAAGCAAGCTTGGAAGCGTCTTGCAGTCGATTTTGGACAAGAGCGGCTACGAAGCCTTTTTGCGCCTGGAGGCCGACCAAGACCGCTTGGACAACGCCGCCGAATTCAAGCGCGCGGTGAACCAGGCCGGTTTTGACGACGACGCGACGCTGGAAGACTTTTTGCAGCGCGCGGCGCTCTTTACCGACCTTGACCGCGAGGACAAGCGCGACGCCGTCAAAATGCTTACGATTCACGCGGCAAAGGGAATGGAGTTTAAAAACGTTTTCCTGTGCGGCATGAACGAGGGAATCTTCCCCAGCCGCAAAGTGCAAACGCCCGAGGTCATGGAAGAGGAGCGGCGAATCGCATACGTCGCCATGACGCGCGCAAAAGACAGGCTTTTTATTAGCGACGCGGAAGACAAGGCCAACGACGGAATCTTTAAGTACCCCAGCCGTTTTATTTTTGAGGCCGCGGGCGAGGATATGAAAAATTTTGACATCGAAAAGTCGCTTGACAAGGGGCTTGTGGAACAGTCGCAAAAAATAATCAACTACGACGAAAGCCGCCTAAAGGCCGCGGCCACGCAATTTAAAAAAGGAGACCGCGTCCGCCACAAAGTTTTTGGCGCGGGAACAATCGTTCTTGTAAATGACAAGGCTTTTTGCTACACGATAAAGTTTGACGATTTGGCCACCGAGCGAAGCGTTCAGTTTTCGGCGCCGCTAAAGGGGATTAGTTGATTCTAATCCCTAAGGCATCCAAACGGAATGACTTTTACCCCGCTTGATGTAGTGTACGCCATGGAAGCGGTGGCGCAAATGACAATCAATAAGTCTGGCTTGCGGTACAAAACGCCGGGATGCTCTTTGTCCGCGAGCGTCGCAGTGTTATGCTTTTCTATTAGTTCGCCAAATTTTAAAAGGTTCTTTTCTGCGGACGGGATTGAGTTTTCGCCGGTCTTTATTTCTATCAGTGCGTAGCGCCCGTCGGCAAGTTGGTAGACTGCGTCAGATTCAAGGCCTATGTCGTCGCAGTAATGCATGAGCCGCGCGCCGTGAATTTGCGCGTATGCCAAGAGGTCGCGCAAAACCATGTTCTCAAACGCGTGGCCAAACAAATCCAAGTCCTTGTAAAAATATTCCGGCTTTATTCCAAGCGCCGCAAGGCCTATTGACGGGTCTATGAATATGTGTTTCCTTGCGGAGCGAATAGCCGTCTTTGATCTTATTTGCGGAGTCCACGCGTCAATGTCTTTTATCACAAACAAGTTTTCCAACGCTTCAATGTATGAAGAAAATGTCACTTCCGAAATATTGTTGCTTGCGCTTGCGTCGGCAAAGAGAACGCTTTTTTTTGCCAGCGTCGCCATGTTGCGGGCGTAAGACCATAAGATTGTTCTTGCCCATTCAGGGTTGCGCTTTACTCCGTCGATGGCGCTTATGTCTTTTTTGTAAATCTGCTCGTAGTAGTCGGCGGCTATTTGAAGCTTTGCGTCTTTGCCTTCTATTGCAAGACATCTAGGCCAGCCGCCCCTGCAAACGATGTAAAATAAATCTTCCAGCGCCACATTGTTTTTGTTTCCGTCAATGTTTAAGTTTTTGTCTTCAAAAAGTTTTGACAAAGAAATTGTTCCGCTTGATTCTTTTGTTTCAAACAAGGTCATGGGGAACATTGTCACTTCTGAGATTCTTCCTGTTCCTGTGTGCGGTGTGTTGATTTTTTTACTGGAAGAGCCGGTCAAAAAATATTGGCCTGTTGCTTGCGGATTGTCGTCGCAGTCCTTTCTTATTGTTCCCCAAATTTTGGGCGCGTCTTGCCATTCGTCAAACAAAATCGGCTTTTCGTTTTTTAAAAAAAGGCTTGGCGCCGTTTGGGCTATGTTCAAATAGCCTTCGCGCCTTTCTTCGTCTTGGAACTCAATGACCGTCTTGCAGCGTTCTTTTGCTGTGCGCGTTTTTCCGCAGCCTTTGGGGCCTACAATGTTTATCGCGTTGAACGCTTTAATGCGGTTGTCAAGTTCTTTGTCCACAAGTCTTGGAAAATAGTCCATTTTGCCCTTCTGGGCTATATTATGGCACGATTCTGTACAAAAATCAAGTGAATTTTGCTTTTTCGACAAATTTGTTTTAGTTTTTTCGACTATTTTATTTTGTATTTTTCGAATTATAAGAAAAACACGAGCGGAAGGCTACCAGACTTCCACCGCGCAAGCCAGCGCTCCGGCTTCTCCGTCCGCGTTGGCCGCGTAAATGGCAACGACGCTTTTTCCGTCGACGGCGGCGTATTTTGCAATCGCGTTGTCGCCTTCCTTTAGCGCGGTCTTGTAGCTTATGCGCGCGTTCTTAAAGGCGGCCGCCGCTTTTGCAGGAAGCGCCTCAAGCGCGAAGTCGTAGTAGTTAAGGTTGTGGACATGGTTGTTAAAGTCAAAGTCGGAGCGGCGGAGCTGGATTTTTGTTTCGGCCTCAAAGGTTTCCGGCAATGAAATCTTGGCCAGCTTTTCGCCGCCAAAAACTTTTTTTCCTGGCTCGGGGCCGTAGCGGTCAAGCAAGTCCGCCTCCACCTTTATCGGCCGGCCAGCCCGTATGTCAAAGCGGACCCACTTGCTTGTTCCCTCCACGGCGAGGTTTCCGTCGGCGTACAAGTGGTAGTTGCGCGACGTTCCAAACGGCGAGACCAAGCCTTCGCTCCAAGTCTCAACCTTGATTTTTTGTCCGTAGCGCGGGAAGTCTTTTACGCAAACTTTCCAGTCGGTCAAAACCCAGGCCACGCCAAGAGTTTCGCTCACCTTTATGGCGGAGTCTCCGGCCGCGTCCGAGTGTCGGCTTCCGGCGTTTTCAAAATACTTTAAAATCGCGGCCATCGTAAGGCGCTCGCTTTTGTCAAAGTCTTCAAGCAGGGGAGAGAAGTCCGTTGAAAAAATCATGGGGCAGTTCCTTTGAAAAAAATTATTCTTTTATGATCGCTTGGTAAAGCCTGTCCAAGTCGGCGCGGCTAAAGTAGTCGATTACAAGCTGGCCCTTTTCCAAGCCGCCGTTAAGCGAAACTTTTGTTCCAAGCGTTTCCATAAATTTTTGCTCGATGCTGATTATGTCGGGGTCTCGGACGCGCGCTCCGTCTTTTTTGGCGGAACTTTTTGACGCGCGGCCTCCGTCGTTAAGGGATGCGGCTTGGGCTTCCGCCTGGCGAACCGACAAGTTGCTTGCGATTATTTTTCCAAACAATACGCGCTGGTCGGCGGGGTTTTCCACGCTAAGAAGCGCTCGCGCGTGGCCGCTTGTGATTTGTCCGACAATCAAGGAGTTTTGCATGTCTTCGGGCAACTTTAAAAGGCGCAGGGCGTTGGCCACGGTCGGGCGGCCTTTTCCTACTTTTTGGGCAACCTCGTCTTGGTTAAGTCCGCCCACCTTCATAAGCTCGTAGTAGGCCTGCGCCTCTTCTATCGGGTTTAGGTTTGAGCGCTGAACGTTTTCAATCAGCGCCACTTCCAATTTTTTTTCGTCGCTGAATTTTCGCAGCTGCACCGGAACTTTTTTTAAGCCTACGATTTTTGCGGCGCGCGTTCTTCGTTCGCCCGCGATGATGTAAAATGTTCCGTCGCCCGCGTCTTCGATTATGATGGGTTGAACGATTCCGTGCTCAACAATGGAGTCCGAAAGCTCCTTTAGTTCCGCCTCGTCAAAAACCTGTCGGGGCTGGTGGGGGTTGGGCTTTAGCAAGTTGGGGTCAACCCACAAGGTTCCGTTTTCATCGGTTTCTATCGCGTCGGGAATGTTGGCGCTCTTCGTGCTTTTTTTGAAGGAGGCTTTTGGCGCGCTTTGGATTTTGTCAACTGAAGGCTCGCTGTCGTTTTGCGCTTGGTGTTCGGCCTCGCCCATAAGAGCGTCCATGCCGCGTCCAAGGCCAAGTTTTCTTTTAGCCACGGTGAATCACCTCCTCCGCCAACTTCTGGTAGCTTTTGGCTCCAACGCAGTCGGGGTCGTACTTGCAAATCGGAAGTCCGTGCGAAGGCGCTTCGCTAAGGCGCACGTTGCGGGGGATGATTGTGTTGAAGACCACGTCCTTAAAGTATGACTTCACTTGAACGACAACGTCCTGCGCCAATCTTGTGCGCGAGTCGTACATCGTGAAAAATATTCCGCCGATTGTCAAATTGGGATTGATTGACTTTTGGACTTTTTTTACGGTTTGAAGCAAAAGCGTGATTCCTTCCAAGGCAAAGTATTCGCACTGCATCGGAACTAAAACCGCGTCCGCCGCCGCAAGGCCGTTAAGCGTAAGGATGCCGAGCGATGGCGGGCAGTCGATAAGAATGTAGTCGTATTTTTCCTGCAGCGGCTCAAGCGCGTCCTTTAAAAAGTATTCGCGGCGCTCTTGGTCAACCAATTCGATGGCCGCTCCCGAAAGGTCAAGACTGGCGCTGATAGCGTCCAATGTGGGTATGGAAGTTTTTTTTACCGCTTCGGCGGCCTCGCACTCGCCGCTCAAAAGTTCGTAAATTGTAGGCTTGTCTTTTGAGACGCCCACGCCGCTGGACATGTTTCCCTGCGAGTCAAAGTCAACAAGAAGGACGCGCTTTTTTGCCAACGCGATGTAGGCGCCGATATTGATTGCGGAAGTCGTCTTTCCAACTCCGCCTTTTTGATTTACAAAAACAAAAGTTTTAGCCATAAGGTTTATTATAGCATTTTTGGCCTTTGTTGACAATATGTTTGTTCTGGGCCGGGACACTAGCAAAAGCGGGCGAAGCGTGGTATAATGGAACTGCAGAATTTAGTAAAAGAATGGCTCGCGTTGAATGACAAAAAATTGCAGGAAATGTGGGACACGCAAACAATAACAAAGCTTCCTCCGCTGGAGTGATTATGATTCCAAAGATAAAAGACTTGCAGGCTTTGAATGATTATAAATTAAAGATTCTCTTTGATGACGGAAGACGAGTTGTGTACGATGTCAACGACGACATCGAAAAAATCGAAGACTTTAAGCAGCTAAAAAATCAACTAGGACTTTGGAACTGCGTTCAACTTGACCAAAGCAAGACTTGCGTTTTTTGGAACGACAGAATAGATTTGCCGAGCGATACTTTGTATGAGTACGGAGCTCCAATTGATTGAAAACATTCCATGATTCTTTCGGCCACCCTTTCAAAGCCCACGGGCAAAGTTGAAGAAATCCTCGGGAAAAAATACGAGCGCGTCAAAATTCGCTTTAAGGGCGGGCCTGTTTCGCCGTATTTCGCCGAATTCTTCACCCAAACGCAAAGTTTCCATAAAAATTTCACGCAGGCGGAACTGGAGGAATTTTTAAGTGCCAACATCGGCCGCTCATTTAAAAATTGCGTGGAGCGGACAGAAGAAAAGGAAATCACCTTTTTGGCAAACAAGCGCGGCGAGGTCCGGCGGCTGGAAAAAGCGCTCGCAAAAACTGGCGGCAAGCCCAAAACTTCCGCCGCCTTTGGCGAAAAAGCCGCGCTTTTCGGCGCCTCCGCAAGCGCCTTTAACGCCCGCAAGGGCGCGTTGAACCGTTCCAAAAACTACATCATAAAAGAAGGAACGCAAGTTCCATTTTTGCAGGCGCTTGGCGTAATGACCGACGCTGGAAAAGTCGTCGCCGCAAAGTACGACAAGTTCCGGCAAGTCAACCGCTTTTTGGAGCTTTTGGACGATGTTTTGCCTAGCTCGTCTTCAGAGCCGCTTCAAATCCTTGACTTTGGCTCGGGCAAGTCTTACCTGACCTTTGCCGTCCAATACTTTTTGGAAAGCGTAAAAAAGATTCCCTGCCAAATAACCGGCGTTGACTTAAAGGAAGACGTCATCAAATCCTGCTCCGACTTGGCCGCCCGCCTTGGCGTCAAAAACATGAATTTTGTTTGCGGCGACATCGCCAAATACAGCGGAAAAAATCCCGACATAGTGATAACGCTTCACGCCTGCGACGTTGCCACCGACTACGCGCTCGCCTTTGCGGTGGAACGCGGCGCCAAGGCTATTTTGTCTGTTCCCTGCTGCCAAAAGGAAGTCAACGCGCAGCTTGGTAGGTCGTCCAACGCACTTTTCGCGCCGCTTTTAAGGCATGGAATTTTCCGCGAGCGCTTTTCCGCTTTGATGACCGACGCGGTCCGTGCCCAGCTTTTGGAAGCGCGCGGCTACAAGGTTCAAGTTTTGGAATTCATCGACATGGAAGGAACGCCAAAGAATCTTATGATTAGGGCGGTGTTGAAGGTCGGCGCGCGTCTTGGTCAGGAAGCGGTTTCTGGCGCCGCGCCTTCTGGTAAAGAACCCGCTTTGGGGGGCGGCGCCTCTGCCGCGCAGTCTAGGGCTTTGGAACAATCCGCGCGCGAATTGCTTAAAGCATTTGGCGCAAGGCAAAAGCTCGCGGACTTGTTGGGCTGCGGCCTTTAAGGTCTTGCAAGTTAGTGCTCGTTGTCGGGGTCGTATTCCTTGGCGCTTTCGGACTCAATCGCCTCGCGGGTTGTCCTTGACTTTGCGCGGCCTTTTGCGGCGGCCTTCTTTGAACCAGACGCAGATTTGGCTTTTGATTTTTGCGAGGCGGCGCTTTTTGTCTTTGCCAAAGTTCCCGCGATAAACTGCGACTCGCTGTCGTAAACCTTTACGTCCAGCTTGTTGTAAGGAATGTCGATTCCGGCCTCGTCAAAGACGCGCTTTATGGCGACAAAAGTTTGGTTTTTGGCGTTTAAAAAATCGTCTTTTTTAAACCACACGGCAAGCGTCATGTTTATTCCGCTGTCGCCAAAGCCGTCAAACCAAACAAGCGGCGCGGGGTCCTGCAAGTCGCACTTGCAATAGTTGGGGGCCTTTGCCAAAGTGTCCAAGGCTGTCTGCATGTCGGTTTCGTAAGATACCGAAACTTTTACGTCCAAGCGCCGCTTGTCAAAGTAGCTTGTGTTCCGCAAAGTGGAGTTGATGATGGTTGAGTTTGGGATGCGAATCATTTGGTTGTCCAGCGTGTGGACTTTTACGCTTAGCAAGCCTATCGTGTCGACGACTCCAGTTTCGCCCGCGACGTTTATCAAGTCTCCGATTTTGAGTGTCTTTTCCACGATTACAAAAACGCCTGAGATGATGTTGCTCACCGAAGTTTGCGCGGCAAAGGCGATCGCGATACCGGCAACTCCAGCCGCTCCCCATATCGCGCTAAGCTTGATTCCGAACAAGCTCAAAACGAACATTATCAAAATCGCGTAGTATATGTACTTGATGAATTTTAGAAGAATGATCGAGCGGTGCGCGGGAAGTTTTTTTTCTGGTATTTTTTTGATTGAGCGCGTGACCAGCTTGTAGACAAGCATGAGCGCGAAAAAGATTAAGAGAACTCCCACGAGCCTAAAAAAGTTGTCCCAAGTGGCAAAGCCCTTTACCCATTTGACAAAGGAAGTGTAGGCCCAGTTAAGGTCTTCTTTGATTGTGTGGTCGGAATTTAGCAGTGTGTTCCCGCTTTCAGTTATTTGTTCTTCCATGTTTATCCTCCGATTGATAATTAGTAATTCTTAATTCATAATTCTTAATTCGTAATTATGAATTATATCATTCTTGATTCTTTTTGCAAAGGTCTTTGATGACGCATTCGTCGCATTTGGGGGAACGCGAGACGCAAACATAGCGGCCGTGCAATAAAAGCCAATGGTGGGCGTCCTTTAAATATTTTTGGGGAACGCGCTCCAAAAGGCTTTGCTCGACTTCAAGCGGCGTCTTCCCTTGCGCCAAGCCGATTTTTGGCGCGACGCGGAACAAGTGCGTGTCCACCGGAATCGTGGGCTTTCCAAAGATTACGTTAAGGACAACATTTGCCGTTTTGCGGCCTACGCCGGGGAGAGTTACAAGCTCTTCCATCGTGTCGGGAACTTTGCCGCCAAAGTCGTCAAGGAGCTTTTGGCTTAGCGCGATTACGTGGGCGGCCTTGGTCTTGTAAAGGCCGATCGACTTTATGTAGCCTTCCAATTTTTCTTGGCCGAGCGCGAGCATTTTTTTTGGGCTGTCTGCGATTTTGTAAAGGGGCTCGGTGGCCTTGTTCACGCTCTTGTCCGTGGCCTGCGCCGAAAGGACCACGCTTACCAGACAAAAGTTCCATTGCTGTTAGACTAGCATAAGAGCGCGTTTTTTTCAACCAAACGCGGCTTCAAGTTCGGCGCGGCTTTTGACGCAAAGCTTGTCGTAAATGTAGCTTACGTAATTTTCCACGGTGTGGAGCGAGATGAAAAGCTCGCCCGCGATTTCTTCGTTGCTCTTTTGCTGCAAAAGCTTTTCCAAAATGCGCTTTTCCTGCCGCGTCAAAAGCGGGGAAACTTTTTCTATTTTTTCCAAGGAGCCGCGCGCCTTTCCCTCAAAATATTCCTTGCCCGAAAGAACCGTTTCAAGGCAGCGTACTAATTCCTCTTCGCTGGCCACCTTGCTGATGTAGCCCTTTACGCCGGCGGACGCGGCTTGCATTATGTAACCGGCTGTGTCATACATTGAATACATTACGCATTTTACGCTTGGAAAATCGCGCGTGATTTGAGAGGCAAGCGCGATTCCGCTTTCGTTTAAAAGCTGGACGTCAACGATTACTATTTGCGGAAGCTCATTGCGGCCGCCGGCGTTTTTTAGGGCTTCTAAGCATTCTTTGCTTTGGGAAAAAGTTTTTGGAACGCGCCAGTCGGTGTTCTCTTCCAAATAATCCTTAACGCCCTTTTGCATCATTTTGTGGTCGTCCACAATGTAAAGTCTTTTCATTTTTTAAATCTCCACGCTGAGCTTGATTTGCATTCCGTCGTCTGGGGCGGAACGGAAGCTTATCGCCGCTCCGATTGTCTTGGCGCGTTCCTGCATCTGCCTAAGGCCAAAATGCGTCCGCCAGTTGGCGCCGGACCTGGCCTTGTCCAAGTCGCAGCCGCGGCCGTTGTCTATTATAAAAAGCGTAAGAATTTTTTTGCCCTGCTGGTTTTCCGTCCTCGCCAAAATTTGCGCCTCGGTCGCGTAGGAATGTTTTTCGATGTTGGCAATCGCCTCTTGGACGATTCTTACAAGGCTTTTGCACTTTTCCTTTTCCACAAGAATTTCTTCAAGGCCTTGCGCCGCGTTAAGCGAGCATTTGATTTTTGACTTGGCCTCAAACTGCTCGCCCAGGGATTTTAGAATCGAAAGCAAATTTATTTTTCCGGGATTGGGCGACGGAAGCGAAAATTCCGCAGGCTCCAGGCCGTAGCAAATGTTCCGCATCTTTACTATGCAGTCCGTGATTTTTTCGGACAAGTCCTTTTGCTTTTGCTCTTGCCCTTCTTGGACTTTTAGCATTTCCGCCTCAATGCGAATCGCTCGGATGTCCTGCACGATTGAGTCGTGGATGTCGCGGGAAATTTTTCCCCGCTCCTCCTCTTGGATTTGAAAGGCGATTCTTCTTTGCCAAGAAACGGAAAAGCGGCCTTTTAAAAATTCGTAGAACAAGAGCAGCAAAAGCAAAATGACAAACACAAGGCCCGCGCAAATTCTTATAAGCCAGGTCGCCTCGGAGTCGCCGCCCATGCGCGCAAAATTAAAAAGCCCCTTTGAGACCTGCGCGGCATTGATTCCGTCGTAAAGCCATTTTGTCTTTTTGTCCGCGTCGCGAATTAAAAGGCCGCCCTTTGTTCCTTCTATTGGAAGCGGGTCGCTGCTGTTAAAGGAATATGTGACGGCGTAAATTTCTTTTAGCGCTTCCGGGATAAAAAAGCGAAGTCCGTCCTGGTCGTCTGTGATTTCAAAAACAAGCGAATAGTCCCAAGTCCATTTTTCAGACGGAAGGCCTTTGTCTTTAAATGAGCCTTTCATCAAGACGCAGTAAAGGCTTTCGTTGGCCTCGGCGAATGTCGTCTCGGTCCAAATCATTCCAATGTTCATTGCGTTGACTTTGTCGCGCTCCCGTATTGTCACGGCGCTTTCTTTTAAAACGTTTCCGTCCTTGTCGCGGCGGAACAAGTATTTTTCAAGCGGAACGATTGAAACCTTGTTTACTTGGTTCAAAAAGCCTTCGGCCCTGCCGTTTTCCAAAAGCCATTCAAGCGCCTCGGCTCCATAGACAAAGGCGCCGTCGTCTTTTTGGAGCGCGAAAATCGGATTTGCTCCCGGGTCCGCGAATGTGTAAAGCGCGTTCAAAAAACCGTCGCAGTCGGGACGCGCGGGGCTTTGAATGTAAGCCGTCCAAAGGTCTTGAAAAAGCCAGCCCTCCAAAGCGCTGTGCCGCCAAACGCCGGCCGCCGAATATTTTCGCTCTTCGTCCATTTGCGCGGTGTGAAGGCCTTCATGCAAAAACAGGTTTCCGCTTCCGTGGGCTTTGTAGTCTCCGCAGTGAACCATAAAGTAAAGCTTTTGCGTTTTGGGCCAAAAATGCATTCCGTAAACAAAGCGCGCTCTTGTGTTGGGGAACGGCTCAAAAAGGACGCGCGTTTCGCCGCTGGATTTTTCAAAAGAATACAAGCGGTTCTTTCCGTCGGCGGCGCTTGCCGCGCTCACAAAAATCCACTGGCCGTCGTCTGATTGCGTCCATTCGTAAACAGCTTGGGTCTCGCTTAAAATTTCTTGCGGCAAGCTTTGAGATGTCGCCTTTGCCGCCAAAAAAAATACGGCGGCGAAAAAAAGAAAATGCCTTTTCATCGCCGCCATCATAGCGCAAATCGCCGATAAATTATAGGGAGAGAAACTCCCAAACAGTCCGCTTAGTCCTTGGCCGCGTAAAACCATGCCATCGGAGAAACGTCCGCTTGTCCGTAAAAGACTATGTTGTTTCCAACTGACTTCAAGGTGGCCATTTCTTTTGCCACTACGCTTGCCGGCATTCCTGAGCTGGCAAGCAAGGCGTAAAGTTGCGTTCCTGTGACTTTTTGCGTCTGCATTACTTTAGACGACTTGCTCTGCAAATCTTCTTTTATGCCTTTCATCTGGTCGAATGTTATTCCGCTTCCATAGCCTGTTTTTGCGTCGTTGGCAGCCTTGCAGTCGCTGTATGAAGCCATGCCTTGGTCAAACCAATAGATTGTTGAGTCCGAATATCCCGATGGGGTTTGATATGTCGGAATGTTTCCTCCGTCGGAACTGTTGCTGCAGGAACTGAGCGCAAGGACAAGCGCGGCAATGGCCAACGCGAATAATTTTTTCATAGAATCCTCCATGTAAGTTTTGTTTTGATGGATTGTATGGGAAAAAATTATTTTTTTGAATGGAGTTTTACTCCTAATTTTTGCCGCGCAAAAAAGGAGTCAAACTCCCAATACATATAAAAGAAAGGAATGTAAAATTGGCGTCATGAAAAAGACAAATTTAATCGCAATCACAACTCTTTTGCTTTTGGGCGCGAGCTTTTTTTCGTGCTCCAATTCTTCGGGCGGCCCTCAGGGACAGCCGCAGGAACAACCGCAAGTTCAGTCGCGTCCTAATGTCACATTGAACGCAAGCCTTTCCGCGCTTGACATAGCCCAAAAAATGGAATGCGGCTGGAATCTTGGAAACAGTCTTGACTATCGATTGTGCGACGGAAATTATCCGTGCAACTATGGCCTTGGCGCCGAAACCGCTTGGGGAGAAGTTTTGACAACTGAACAAATCATAAAGACAGGAATTCAAAACGGTTATAAGACAATAAGGATTCCCGTGACTTGGTTCAACCATCTTGTGGACGCCAACTACACGATTGATCCGCAATGGATGGCGCGGGTAAAGCAAATAGTTAACTGGGCGATTGACGCGGGTTATTATGTTATTTTGGACGAACACCATTCCGTCCGCGATGAAATTGAAAGACCCTTGCAGCGCTTTGCGGGCTACAACATAAGAAGCGGCGACGAGTCGGAGTCAAAGAGATTTTTGGAAGCGGTATGGAAGCAAATTGCGGCGGCTTTTAACAACGAGTATGACGAACATCTTATTTTTGAAACATTGAATGAACCAAGAAACGTCGGCCACGGACACGCATGGTTTCCCGCTCCCGACTCTTGCGACGAATGCAAGGCGAACGTCAAGTTCTTAAAAGAGTGCAACCAGTTGATTTTGAATGTAATACGCTCCAGCGGCGGAAACAACGCCAACCGTTGCGTGATGGTTCCAGCGCTGTGCTCTGGGCTTCAACCCGCGCTTGACTTGGGCCTTGAAATGCTTCCGGTTGATTCCGCAAGCGGAAAGCTGATGGCCACCGTCCACTGGTATCCGCTTGACGGCGGAAACACCGGCCATTATTCCCATCACTTTGACAGCGCCACAAAAAATTCAATCAAGTCAAACATGGAAGCCTTGAATCAAAAATTTGTTTCGCATGGTATTCCTGTGGTCATTGGTGAATACGGCGCGGCTCGAAAGGCCTATGATTGGAACACCAATCAGCCCATAGCGGATTATGTCGTTACATATCAAGACAGGCTGGACTGTTTTAGCTATCTTGCAAGCTTTGGCGGAAAATATTCCGTTCCGCTTTTAAATTGGGACGCGGACAACAAGTGGGGGTCTGGCTCCAACACCATCGACCGCAAGACTTGCTCTTTGGTGGAGCCGGAATGCGTCGCGGCAATCATAAAGGCGTGGAAGGACGCGCGCTCGGCGGCTTCGCAAGCGGAGGCTGGTTCGCAAGAGGCGGCGGACAAAGTTTTGTATGACGCTCAAGGCGGCGCGGGATATAAAGTAACGACAAGCGGTCGCGCCGCGTATTGGCCGCTGGACGCCGCCGTCGATTTGTCGGGCTATAAATATTTGGACATTGAATTTTCTTGTTCCGCTGGCGCTGGAAAAGAGCTTGTTTTGCAGCCCATGTCTGGAATTCAAATCGGCGGTCATCCGCAGGGAAGGATTTCCGTGAACGCGCCCATAGCGGCGAATACGATTATGCAGACAAAGTTTGGAACCAATTACGGAAAGTATTTGGATTACTCAACCAATCCAGCCACGGAAGTCGCCATCACTGACAATTATTTTGGCTCGATTCAGATTTTTGTCCAAGACAGCGAGAACGGATACAATCCTGTGGACGGCATTGACGTTTATGTGACAAAGGTCATTGCGACCAATGTCGCGCGATAAAAAAGCCGCCCTTTAAGGTCTTGCAAACCTCTCGGGTCGCGATAAAAAAAGCGGGGCAGCAGCCCCGCTTTTTGGTCTTTCAACCGATTACAGCGCTTTTTTTAGCGCTTCCTTTTTGTCGGTCTTTTCCCAGCTGAATTCCTTGCGGCCAAAGTGTCCGTAAGAGGCTGTCGGAGAATAAACCGGCTTTTTAAGGTCAAGCGTCTTTATGATTCCCGCAGGAGAGCAGTCAAAGACCTTTGAGACGGCCTTTGAAATTTCCGAGTCGGGAACTTTTCCAGTTCCAAAAGTGTCGACCATAATAGAAACCGGGAAGGGAACTCCAATCGCGTAGGCAAGCTCCACCTCGGCGCGGTCGGCAAGACCGGCGGCCACGATGTTCTTTGCGATGTAGCGCGCCATGTAGGCGGCCGAGCGGTCAACCTTTGAGGGGTCCTTTCCGCTAAAGGCGCCGCCGCCGTGACGGCCCATTCCGCCGTAAGTGTCAACGATAATCTTTCGGCCTGTCAAGCCGGAATCTCCGTGCGGGCCGCCAACGACGAACTGGCCGGTGGGGTTGATGAAGTACTTGGTCTTTTTGTCCAAAAGGCCTGTGGGCTCCAAAACGGGCTTGATGATTTGTTCGATCAAGTCGTCCTTGATTGTCTTGTATTTTACTCCGGGATTGTGCTGGTGCGAAAGGACAACCGTGTCAATGTGAACGGGCTTGTGGCCTTCGTATTCCAGCGTGACCTGGGCTTTGGCGTCCGGGCGCATCCATTCGATTTTCTTTGAATGGCGGGCCTTTGAGGCGGCGCGCAAAAGCTTGTGGGCGTACATAACGGGAGCGGGCATAAGCTCCGGCGTTTCGTTGCAGGCAAAGCCGAACATCATTCCTTGGTCTCCGGCGCCCTGCTGGCCCTTGTATTCGGCCAAGCCCGTTCCAACAACGCCTTGGTTGATGTCGGGCGACTGCGCGTGAACGGTGTTCAAAACCGCCATCGAATCCGCGTCCAGGCCGTAATCGGCGTTTGTGTAGCCGATTTTGCGCGCAACGTCGCGCGCGATTGTTTGGATGTCCAGCTCCTTGAATTTGGTGGAAATTTCTCCGCCAACTAAGACCATTCCAGTCGTCGTAAAGCACTCGCAGGCAACGTGACTGTTAGGATCTTTGGCCAGACAAGCGTCCAACACTGCGTCGGAAATCTGGTCGCACACCTTGTCCGGGTGTCCTTCGCTTACAGACTCCGAAGTGAACAAATAACGCTCTTCTGTCATTATTCTGCTCCTAAAGATGAAGATTTTTAGGCGGGCATGTGGCGAGCGCGTCCGCCTTTCGCAAGCGTTCAAATTCTCAAAAAAAAGACTTGAACAACTTTGAAATATATATTATACTTGTTTATCATTTATTTCAAGGGGACAGCAATGCCTTTAAAAAAGAGCTTTTCAAAAGATAAAAAAAAGTGTACTGTGACCTTTACTGTGACTCCGGAGGCGGCTCAAGGCGCTGAGACAATCAACCTTGCCGGCGACTTCAACAGCTGGAGCAGCAAAGAAAATCCATTAAAAAAGGGCAAGGATGGAACTTTCTCTGTAAAGTTGACCCTTGACGCTGGCCGCGAATACCAGTTCCGCTATCTAATTGACGGAAAAAAATGGGAAAACGACTGGAAGGCCGACAAGTACGTCGCCGCGCCTTATTCAAACGCCGACAACTCGGTTGTGTCGACCATAATTGAATAGTTGACCATAAAACGGCCGCTCTGTTGAGCGGCCTTGTTCTTTTAAAGCGGCGCCGATAAAAAAACCGCTCCTTTCGGGGCGGTTTTTTGTTTTTGCGGCTTAGAACTTTGCCTTTCTCAGGCGGACGCGCTCGATGTCCTCGCTGAATAGCTCGCGCAAGTCGTTAAGGCCCAGCGCCATGAGCGCCATGCGGTCGATTCCGATTCCCCAAGCCAAGACGGGAACGTCGATTCCCATAGCCTTTGTGACTTCCGGCCTAAAGATGCCCGAGCCGCCAAGCTCAAACCAGCCCAACTTGGGGTGCTTGATGTGCACTTCGATGCTAGGCTCGGTAAAGGGGAAGTAGCCCGGAACGTATTTCACTTCCGTGGCGCCCGCGATTTCCTTGGCGAACATTTCCAAAAAGCCCAAAAGGGTTCGCAAGTTGACGTCGTTTCCCAAAACGATTCCCTCTGTTTGGTAAAAGTCGCTAAGGTGGGTGGCGTCAACCTTGTCGTATCTAAAGCAGCGGGCGATTCCAAAGTATTTTCCGGGAATCTTGGCCTTGTGCAGCTGGTGGGCGCTCAAAACCGTTCCCTGGCTTCGCAAAATCAAGCGGCGGGTGAACTCGTTGTCAAACTGGTAGTTCCAGCCGCGGCTTCCGCTGTTTCCGCCGTTTTCGTGGACGGCCTTTACGTTTGAAAGATAGGGCTCCTCGATCGCCTTTGCGTGCGTCGGGTTTTTGATGCGGTAAACGTCGTGGATGTCGCGGGCGGCGTGGAACTGCGGCATGAATAGGGCGTCGCCGTTCCAGAATTCGGTCTCGACAAGCGGGCCGTCAAACTCTTCAAAGCCAAGCGAGCAAAGCTTGTCCTTTACAGATTCCAAGAACTGGACATACGGATTGGTGCGGCCCGGAATGATTCTGGCCGGCGGAACTCCGATGTTGTAGCCTCGGAAAGTTCCTTTTTTCCATTCGCCCGAGGCCAGCATGGCCGGAGTGATTTCTCCGATTTCATTGCCTGTGACGCCGGCCTTTTTAAGGGCTTCGGCTACTTTTTCAAAGGCTTCCTTTAGTTTGTAGACGACCGTCTCGCGCTCAATCGTGCGGAATGGCGTTTCCGACACGCCGCGCTTTTTGGTAAGGCCGGCCATAACTTGCTTTTCTTCTTCGCTAAGGTCTTTTGCGTCAAGCGTGGCGTTATCGGCGGCGGCCGCCTTTTGGACCAAGGCCTTGGCGACCGTGATTCTTTGCGGCAAGGGCTTTCCTGTGGCTTCGGCCTTTTTTTCGGCGTTCATCTGCAAGACGCCTTCCTTGCTTAACGGGCCGAAGGCTGAACCGACGTCCTTTCCTTCTATGTTCAAGGCCGCCGCGATTTCGGGCATGGACTTGGCTCCCTCTTTTTGAAGGAGGCTGACGATTTTTTCCTCTACAAAGCCTTCAGATTGAACCTTGCGGCCAAAGTCTGTCAATTCGTAATAGGTGTGCGGAGTTCTGGCGACTTCCGCCAAAAGCTCTTTTCCCATAAGCCAACTGAAGGCTTGGTTTGCGTGTCCTTCTTTGTAGCCAAGTTCCGACTGAAGCTTTGCTGAAGTAAGCTCGTCCTTAAGGCCGTAGCGGAGCAAAACTTTTGTTTCCAAAGGGTGAAGGTTTTTAATGACGCTTGAGATGTCCATTTTCTTAAATAGTCCTTGTGAATTTAAAGAAACGCCAAGGCCTTTTGCCCCGGCGTTTTCTTGTCAGTTTATTTTATTTAGCGCTGGAATTTGACTTGGCAGGCGTAAGTGGCCTGCTTGAGTCCGCGCGCGTTTTTCTTGTAAGAAAGGCGGTCCTGCTTCATGTACTTGTAGCCGTAGTAGTTGTGTTCCAACTGGAAGTCGTTGAGGCAGGCGTGGATTGTCTCGCGGGCCTCGCCTTCCTTGAATGAAACTTCAAGGCAAGAATAGTAGATGCGGACTTCGTCCAAAGCGGCGATGTATTCAATGCGAACTTGAGCAGTCTTGTTTGTTGTGTGCATGTCTTCCGGAACGATGACCTGAACGCTTGTGTCCATTGACGCGCCTTCTTCGTCAGAGGTGTTGTCCTTTGCGAAGGCAAAAGAGAATGCCATCATAATCGCTATAATTCCAAGAAATTTTTTCATATTAGCCTCCTGTAAGCTAAAAATTCTGGTACTCCTTTATTATACCAGTTTCCAGAAAAAAATCAAGTTGTAATTGATATTCTCCGGATTTTATTAAAATCGCCGGAATTTTGTCAACCAAGACCCTTCCGGTAATTTGCTTGGGTTTGTTGCGCAATATTTTTCTATAATAATTGCGAACCGCGTCCTTGAGCGCGTTTTGGGCCGCGTCCTGAATTCCTTCAAAGCCCTTTGAGACTTTTCCGCCGCCCAGCCCCAATATGCGCGGGTTCCTTACGTCCGACCACTGCTTCCAGCTTGTCACCATCGCGTCGTCGCGCTCAAAGTTGGCCCAGCAATGTACTTTGCTTTCGTCAAACCAAGGCTGCTCGTAATGGATTTTTTTTGCGTCGCCGTCAAAGGGCTTGATTTCGCGGACTTCAAAATATTCAGGAACGCCGCGCAGCTTGTCGCTGGGAGTGTAGTCAAATTCCCAGCCGTAAATCATTCCGTTTAGCAAAAAGGGAGTCAGCTTTTTCATTTGGCCGATGGCGTGGTCAAAAATGCCTTGGTTGTAGTTGAATTTTCCGCTTTCCGCCGAGCCGCTTTCCACCAAGCCCGGATACGCGTCAAGTTCCGCCCAAAGGGGCAGGCGAATTTTTCGCTGGAAGGAAGTTTCCTGCGCGGCGGCGCTTTGGCAAAAAAGGCCCGCGGCCAAAAGCGAGAGGATTGTTGCTTTTACCGTAACGCGTTTTTCCATACCTTTATCGGGTTCACTCCGTATCGGACAAGGCAAAAGAGCCAGGCCGCCGCGAAGCCGCTCAAGTGGGCCAAGTGCGCGATTCCCTGCCTCATTCCGAACAATTGGTCAAAAAGCTCTATTCCCGCGTAAATGGCCACCAAAAGCGGCGCCGGCACGGGAACCAGTCCGAATATAAAAACAGTGGAGCGGGGAAAGATTACAGCGAAAAGCAATAAAACCGCGTAAACGGCGCCTGAGGCTCCTACCAAAAGCATTTGCCAATGTCCTGACAGGGAATAGATGGCGAGCGACGCGGCGCCGCACAAAATTCCGCACAAAATGTAAAAAAGCAAAAATTCCTTGGAGCCGCACTGCCTTTCAACGTACAGGCCAAAGAAAATCAAGCCTATCATGTTGCTTATGAGGTGCGACCATGAGCCGTGCATGAACATATAGGTGAAAAGCTGCCAAAAGTAATGGCCCCTTATGAACAAAATTGGCTGCAGGCCCAAAAGGTACTGCATGTTCAAATTGCGGCCGCTTCCGGTAAGAATGAAAACAAGCGTGTTGGCCGCGGCGATTATCAGCGTGGCGTAGTTGAACGAATACGAGAATTTTTTGTGGAGGATGTTCGGCATGGCTATTCGGTCTTTACGTCGGACGAGATTATTTTTTTGTCGGCGAAGGTTATGCGGTTGCGGCCCGATGTTTTTGAAACGTAAAGCGCCTTGTCCGCCTGCTCCACAATTTCCTTGGCGCTTGTGACCGGATTTTCTTCCGCGTCGTAAACGCTCACTCCGCCGGAGATTGTGACATGCATTTCCTTTTCCTCGTATCTGAACAAGGCGTTTTCTATGTTGGCCCTTATGCGCTCCGCCACCAGCATCGCGTCTTCCTTAAGCGTGTTGGGAAGCATGACCGTGAATTCCTCTCCGCCGTAGCGGCTGGCCATGTCTTGGTCGCGGATTGAGCTTTTTATGATTTTGGCCACCGTCATAAGGACGTAGTCGCCGCACGCGTGTCCGTACGTGTCGTTGAAGCTCTTGAAGTGGTCTATGTCGAACATTATCACGCCGATAGGAAGGCTTTGCGCCACCGCAAGGTCAAGCTTGTCCGCCAGCTGGTTGAAGAAGAAGTACTTAAGCTTTAGGCGGGTCATCATGTCGGTTGACGAGCGTTCCAAGAGGGCGGCGTTGTTTATCGCCATGCTGGCCAAAGAGGCTATGTTCAATATTTGCTTGGCGTCGTAGTCGTCAAAGCTTGTTCCGCCGCCCAAGTCCATTCGCTCGCCCAAAAGCAGAATTCCGTTCACGCGGTTTTTCTGGAAAAGGGGAACTATCAAGGACGGCTTTAGCGAGTAGATTTGATCAAGCGGCTCGTCGGGCAATTTTTTTTGTATGTCGCGGACGGTGAAGACTTTTTCCTTTTCGCTCAAGGCCTCTATCAAGGGCGAGCTGCCGGGAATTACGTATTCTATGTCGGCGTTCAAGTCCATGCCTGTGTAGTTGTTGTTCAAGAAAAAGTCGTATGTCTCAAAGTCGTCAAGGACGAATATTCCCGCCCCAAGGACGCGCATTTGGCACATGCAAGTATATAGAATGGATTCGATAAGGGTAGGGTAGTCCAAGGTGGAACAAAGCGAGCGCGCGACTTCAAGCAATTGCTGCAAGTCGTAGAGCCGCTTTTCGTAGCGGGCTGTGAGTTCCTCAATTGTCTCGTTCTTTTGAGCGTTCAACTCAAAAGTGTTTCTGTTCTTCTTCCTTCGAGCCATATCCTATTCTTTCGACTTCTTTATTATAACATAGTTTCTTATAATTTCAAAGAAATTTTGCCACAAAGGGAACTGAAGCTCAAGCAAAGAAGTTGATTCCCTGTTCCTAGAGGAAAACATAATACCCTTTAGGTTGGATACAAGTTCGCTCTTGGATCTTTTTGTGTCCGTGATGCAGTCGCTCAAATTGTCTTGCAGCGAAAGCAGCAGGGAGGAGATTTTTTGAACAATCTCCTTTGCCTCTTCGTTTATAATATCGACCAAATTTGACAATTTTTTAGAGAATTCGGCGTTCTTGTGGCTGTCGGCGATAAGGCCGTTTATTGTTTGCGGGCTGTATTCTTTTCCGGCGGCGAATTTCGCTTCAAATTGGGCTATTAAATTCATGCTGTCGTTTACGGAATAGACCAGCTGCGAAAAGGCCGTTTTTGTGGCCGGATTGGAGAACAAGCCTTCGACCACTATGTCGTTGACCAAATTCCGCACAGGCTCGGAATAGTAGCGCTTTAGGAAGGTTTTGACGACGCGCATGGGCATGACCCACATGAAGTTTGACGAGGCGTTCTTTCCGATTATGTCCATCGTGTCGGTGTTGTAGCCGACCAGCGGCTCCAGATTTCCGTCCGGGAACAGTTCCGAAAGCTCCAGCTTTACGTATTCGTCCTTAAGCTCGTTCCTAATCCTTTGCTCGTCGGCCATGTATTGCTTTTGCAGCTGCTCGGCGAAATTCTTCCTGACGTTCTCCTTGTAGCTGGCCTTTTGCGGAACAAAGTTGGGGTCGCCCTTGGCAAGGCAAATCAAGTTCTTTAGGGTGTCCGCGTCAAGGACTCTCTTTAATATGGCTTGAATCCTTCTAAGGTTTTGCAAAAGCTCTTTTTTTGTCCGCGTGTCGTTGGGCTGGCCGTTTAGAAGCTCGTTTAGGGCTAGAATGGCGTTGGCGACCGGCATGTTTATCGAATAGCCGGCGGTCAAATAGTAAAGGTCAAGGAAGGCGTTTTCCAGCGTGGGCGCGGGAATCGCCTGGTATTCCGGCTGGTAGTCCGCTTCGTCATGGCGAGCCGCGAATTCTCCGTCAAAGAGCTGCAGGGAGTCTATGAAGTTGAAGCGGCAGAGGTCGGCCATTTGGTGAAGGGCCGTGATCACCTCGTCCATTTTGTTGAATTGGGTTCCGTTCAAGTCCGTGACGATTTTTTCAAGCATTTTTTTCTGCTCGTCAAACGCGTCGCGCTGGCTGTTGTCGCCGGCCTTTACGGCTTGCTTTTTTCGCTCTTCGTAGGAAAGGGAGTCCAATATGCGCTTGTCTTCCTCGGTGTAGCCGGTGACAATCAGCTCTTCCTCAAAGCGGTGGTTGCGCCTTACGTCGGGGCTGGCTATGGTGCTGTCCAAAATTTTCGCTATAGGCTTTGTGTTTTCGTAAAGGACGCGCAGGGCTTCGGCCAAGTTGGGCTGAACAAGCTCGTTTTTAAAAATGCCCGCCGGATTGAGGCGAAGTTCGCTCTCTATTTTGCGCAGCTTGATTTTTTTTTGCACTTCCGGCGCGTTGGAACGGAACAAAATGTCAAAAAAGTCCGTCAACGCTTGCATGAATGACATATTATTTCCATTATATCATAATCTTATGAATTTTGCAATAAGAAAAATTTGACAAAATCCATAAATGGCGCTATTATTTTTAGATATAAAACGTAAGCCGCGCCGCAAGGGCGCGATTTACTCACCACAGTTTTTTTAGGACATAAGCCATGCAGTTTTTTGATACTCACGCTCACATCGGGCTGATATACGATGACCCTATTGAACAATTGCGCGTTATACAGCAGGCCAAGATGGCCGGCGTAAACCGCATCGTAAGTATAAACAACTCTCTCCACGACTTCGCCAAGGTATACCCCGCGCTAAAGAACGTGGCCGGCGTCTACCATGCCTGCGGAGTCGCTCCGTCGGAAATTACCAATCCCGGAAAGGATTGGATTCGCGCAATCGAGGAAAACCTTAAGCTTCCAAACGTTATCGCCGTCGGAGAGACCGGCCTTGACTACTACAAGCAGTACGGCGACAAGCGCACTCAAATCGAGGCCTTCATCACGCAGCTGGAACTGGCGCAAAAGCACAAGTTGCCGGTAATCATCCACAACCGCGACGCCGGAAAGGACGTCTTTGACATCCTTAGCCAGCGCATTCCCGAAAGCGGCGCGATTCTCCACTGCTACAGCGAGGACGCGGCCTACGCCAAAAAATGCCTTGACGCGAATTTAAACGTTTGGTTCAGCTTTGCCGGAAACTTGACATACCGCAACGCGCGAAACTTGCACGAAACGGTTTTGAACATTCCGGTGGAACGAATCTTGATAGAGACCGAAAGCCCCTTCATGATTCCGGCGGAATTCCGCGAAAAAAAGCGCACGATGCCAAAGATGCTCCCCAGCACGGCCAAGTTTTTGTCCGAAATGCTTGAGATGCCCTTGGAAGACCTTAGCGTCCAGCTTTGGAAGAACAGCTGCAAAGTCTTCAATTTGCCCGAATGAGCCTTTACCATTCCGTTCAAATCGGAAGCCTCAAATTAGACGGAAACCTCTTTTTGGCGCCGGTGGCCGGCTACAGCGACCGCGCCTTTAGGAGCGTTTGCGTCCGCGGCGGCGCTAGTTTTTGCTACACAGAGATGGTCAGCATGGAAGCCCTTACCCGCGGAAGCGACAAAACCGCGCTTTTGATGCGCCGCGCCCCCAACGAAAAGGCCTACGCCGTCCAAATTTTCGGCGGAAACCCCGAGGTCATGCAAAAGGGCGCCCGCATGGTCTTGCAGGCCACAAACTGCGAGCTGATTGACATCAACTGCGGCTGCCCGGTTCCCAAAATCATAAAAAGCGGCGCCGGCTCGGAATTGACCCGCAACCCCCAAAAGCTTTACCAAATCGCGTCCGCCGTGGTCCAGGCCGTTGAAGGAAAGGTTCCGGTCACCGTAAAGATTAGGAGCGGCTGGGACGCGCAAAACCTTACATGGAAGGAAGCCGCCGACGCCGCGATCCAGGCGGGCTGCGCTGCAATCACGATACACCCAAGGACCCGCGCGCAGGGCTACGAGGGCAAGGCCGACTGGAACATTTTGGCCGACCTTGTGAAGTTCGCAAATGGCCGCGTCCCGATTTTTGGAAGCGGCGACGCCTTTACGCCCGAGGAGGCCAAGCGCATGCTGGAAGAAACCGGCTGCGACGCGGTCATGTTCGCGCGCGGCGCGATGGGCCGGCCCTTTATCTTTAGGCAGACGCGGCAACTTTTGGAAACAGGCGCCTACGAGCCTATTCCAATCCGCGAGTCAATCGAGGCCGGCTTTGACGAGCTGGACTTATTGGCCGCCGACATCGGCGAAAAAGGCGCCTGCCTTGAAATGCGAAAGCGCTTTTGCGCCTACTCCAAGGGCGTTCCCGGCGTGGGAGAGCTGCGCCGCCGCATTGTCCAGGCCGAGACCAAGGACGACTACCGCGCCGCCTTTTCCCAAATATTGCAAGGCTAATTTTTTTCTTAAAAAACGCCGAAAATAATAGCGGAGATTGACAGTAAAGGCGGAATTTGCTAAAATGGGAATAATGGCTAAAAAGCGTGATTTGTCTAAAGTGATGTCAAAATCATTCTCTTCAAGGCAGGGGCTGGGCGACAAGGCGGCTTCGCTTGCGTCTAAAATTTTCCATGTCTTTGACAACAAGCTTACTGTTATGATTGTTCCGCACGCGCAAGGCAAGGTGGTCAACTTTCAGACCAATGTTTTTGCGATGGTTTTGGGAATAATGATAGCGCTTGGAATCGCTTTGAGCTTTATTTTCTTCAATAAAAACGCGATTAACGCCAGCGCGGAAATAAGCCGCCTCTTTACGGAAAACCGCCAGACCATGGCCAGCCTTGACGAGCTGCGCGACGAGAACAACAACCTTTTGCAGACGGCCAAGCGCTTCCAGTCTTCGCTCAACCAGTCGCTTTCGCTTTTGGGAATTGAAAGCCAGAGGGACGCGAGCAACGCTCCGCTTGGAAACGGCGACCTTTCTTCTTTGTTCAGCATGGAGGAACTTGCCACAGGAAGCGTGCGCGAGGCGGCTGACATCAGGCAGTTGACTTCCTACTTGGAAGGCGCGGTCCAGCCGATTGAGCAAATCGGAAAAATGCTTGAAACGCAAAATTCCTTGTTCAGCGACATTCCCAGCATTTGGCCCGTCCGCAGCGCCCAGCTGCACGTTTCGATGGGCTTTGGCCCGATGGTCCACCCGATTACCGGCCAGTGGTATGTCCACAAGGGAATCGACCTTTCAACATGGCGCAGCGGCGACCCGATTCACGTGGCGGCCAACGGACAGGTTGTGACCGTGGCTTACGACATGGGTTACGGAAACAACGTAATCGTAAAGCACAAGCACGGCATTTACACTCGCTACGCGCATATGAACACAATCCGCGTCACAAAGGGCCAGTTTGTTTCACAAGGCGACGTAATTGGAACTATCGGAAACACCGGCGTTACCACCGGCCCCCACCTTCACTACGAGGTTCACATCGGAAGCGATGTTGTGGACCCCGTAAAATACCTTAACATAAAGGTTTCAAACTAATGGGACTTCTTTCCGACGACATTTCAATTTGCACTCTTGTCGGCTCGGGATCTTCTTTTTCGGGGAACATGCGCGTCAACGGCGCGATGATGGTTGACGGAGACATCGACGGAGATTTGGAAGTCAGCGGAAATTTAATAGTCGGCGAAAAAGCGCGCGTGCGCGGAAACATTACCGCAAAGAGCGCCGTCATAAGCGGAATCGTTTTGGGAGACATCAGCGCTCCGGAAGGAATAAAGCTCACTGCAACTTCAACCGTATTGGGCGACATCGCCACCCACCGCCTTCAAATCGCGCAAGGCGTTGTTTTTAACGGACACTGCATTTCTTTGAGCGACGAGGATCTTTTTGAAAAGGAATCCACCAAACAGCGGCAGTTGAAAGAAATCAAGCAAAAAACGATCATTAAATGAATTCGATAGACGCGAACAGCAACGGATTGTATTACAACGCCGCCCAAGCCGCCGCCAACCAAGCGGCCGCGCAAGCGCAAGCCCAAAAAGAGCGCAAGGCCGAAAATTCCAAGCCTGTAAAAAAGTCCGCCTTTACTTCCATGGTGCAGCGGCAGCAAGCCGAAAACCTTTTGGCCAGCCAAGGCCTTCCGCCTGAGATTGCTGGGCTCGACGACGAGGCCGCTTTTGTTTGGCTCAAGGATCAACTGGACATGGCAGGCGATTCGCTTAGTCAAAATTCCACCGCGCAAGAATTTGAAAATTACAAAAAGGCCGTGAGCCAATTTGTGAAATTCATTCAAAAGACAAATTTTGTGGTTGACAAGCATGAGCGCTTGGTTAGAAGCGGCGGCGTTAAAAAAAAGGAGCGCATGGAGCTGGTTCAGACCATTGACAAAAAATTGGAGCAATTGCATTACGACATTTGGTTCAATCATTTGAGCAAGCTTAAGCTGCTTGAAAAAATTCACGAAATAAACGGTTTGGTTGTAGACTTGACCGCCGCTTGAGAATAGGCTAAAATTATAAGGAAAGCGCGCCGCGCTACGGTTTTATATGAGCGATGTTTTTGAAAACGAAATAGACGACGAAAGCGAAGATCTTTCTCAGTTGGAAGACGATGCGTCGGAAGTTGATTCCGGCGAAAAATTTGTTTTTAACGAGCCACTTTACGCCTTGCGTTTGGATTACTCGCGCGAGGGCGTTTTTGCCAAGCCTGGAAATTTCAAGCTTGAGCCTGGCGACGCGGTCATCATTCCAACCCGCTACGGAATGGATTTGGCGCGCGTTTTGGGCAAAGCCAAGAGTCCTGTCGGCATAAAAAAAGACGACATAATTCAAATTGACCGCAAGGCCAGCGACGACGACCTTAGCCGCGCCGCCGAATTAAAAGAAAAGGAAAAGAGCGCCTTTAAGGTTTTTCAGGAAAAGGTGGCCGCCCGCAAGTTGAACATGAAATTGGTCGGCGCGCACTTTTTGGTGAGCGAGCCAAAGGCCTTGTTCTTCTTTAGCGCCGACCAGCGCGTTGACTTTAGGGAATTGGTCAAGGACTTGGTGAGCGTCTTTAAAATGCGAATAGAGCTTAGGCAAATCGGCGCGCGCGACGAGTCAAGGATTACCGGCGGTTTGGGAATATGCGGCCGCCCCTACTGCTGCCACGCCATCAGCGACAAGCTGCGGCCTGTTTCAATCCGAATGGCCAAGGACCAAAACCTTTCGCTCAACTCGATGAAGATTTCCGGCCAATGCGGCCGCCTTTTGTGCTGTCTTTCCTACGAATACGATTTTTACTCCGAGGCGCGCAAAAAGCTTCCCAATGAGGGAGCGCGCATTTTTTACGACGGAACAAATTTTAGGATTACGGAAATCAATCCGCTTACTTCGATGATAAAAATGTCCGGGGAGGACGGCCGCATTTTGGAAGTCAATTCAAGCCGCTTTTCGCGGGAAGGAAACCGCTGGAGAATAAACTAATTCAGCACGGCCAAAATGTAGTCTGAGCCGCTTTCGGCTGAAAGGCCGTCAAAGCCGCTAAAGAACTGCGCGCTTCTAAAGCCGGCTTCCTTTGAAAAGCCTTCGATTTCTTTTTTTGTCAGCGGATAGACGCTCGCATGTTCGTAGACTGGAATTGTTTTTCCGCCCTTGTCCAAAAAACTGTCAAGCCTGTAAATTCCGTCCGCTTGCCGAGTGATGGCGCCCTTGTATGAAACTCTTACGCTGGACAATTCCGGCAAAGTGATTTTGTCGCTTCCGGCGTATTTTTCAAAGTTGAAAAGTTTCAAGACTACTTTGCCGCCGTCGGACAAAAGTTCCTTGCAGTCAAAGAAAAATTTTTTCATCAACGTTTTGTCATGTATGAAAATCACGCGGTTGTTTATGCACGAAATTATGTTGTAAAATTTTTTTCCCAAAAAGCGCGCCATTTCCAGCGTTGACATTTGGAAAAAGCGCAAGGCCATTAGTTGGCTGCGGTATTTGAGGTTGGCCGATTCCAAAAGCTCGCGCTGTGTCTCCAAGCCGGTAACGTCAACCGCGTCTTTTGCAAGGCGATGGCAAAGCGCGCCTGTTCCGCAGCCGATGCTGAGCAATTTTGCGGGGTGAGGAAATTGCTGGGTCATGGTCTCGTAAAACGTTTGCTGCGCGAGCGTCACTGGGTGCAGCTCGTCGTAGTATTCAACCAAATTTTTAATTGATTCCATTTTGCCTATAATTATAAACCCAAAATGGAAATAACGCAAGGAAAAAAACGGCTGAAAAGCGCGGCTCCCAGTCGCGTACGGCATTGCAAAACCGCTCGATATCGTCGCTACACGCTGTTTGCGCTTGAAACCATTAAACGCTGCCGCTTGCGCGGCAGGCGCAAACAGAGTGTTTTCACAATGCCGTCCGCTCCTTCGCGCCGCGTTTTTCAGCCGTTTTTTTTGAGAAAAGGGGGCGTCCAAGGAACGCGGCCGCTTAGATTTTTTCCAGCTTTTTTGCCTTGACAAAGAAGACTTTTACGCCTTCGTCGGGGAACTGCTTTTTTACGGCCTTGATCACGGCCTTGACTTTGCTTGCGTCTTTTTTTTCGATGTAGGCAAAGAGCGCGAAGTTCACTTCGGGCCAGCTGGAAGTTCCCAGCTTGTAGCCGGCCTTTCCGCGTCCGTGGACAAGGGGAATCAGCGTGTACAAAAAGTCGGGGATGTTTTCTTCCAGCGTCTCTATGATGTCGTCCTGAACCGATTGGTTCGCGATGATTTCAACTCTGTACATAATGACCTCTATTCTGTCAAAAATACCTTGATGCGGCTTTTCTTTGTTTTCTTTTCCTTCATAATCAGCGAGTACAAAACCGGAATGAAGAAAAGCGTGATGAAGGTGGAGCTTGTCAAGCCGCCGACAACCGCCACGCCGATCGGCTGGACCATGCCGGCGCTTCCGCTTGAGGCGAAGCACATCGGAAGCATTCCCAAAATCGTCGTCAGCGTTGTCATCAAGACCGGGCGCAGGCGGCTAGAGCCGGCTTCAAGGCAGGCGTCATGCATTTTTAGGCCGCGGTCAAGAAGGAGGTTTGTGTAGTCAACCAAAATGATTCCGTTGTTGACGACGATTCCTACCAGCATGATTAGGCCCACCGCGCTCATCATCGAAATCGCCTGGCCCGAAATTTTGTAAATGGCCACGACTCCGATAATCAGGAATGGAATCGTGCAAAGGTTTATGAAGGGCGCCTTGAAGCTTTCGTAAGTTCCGGCCATGACGCCAAAGACCAAAAGAATCGCCATTAAGATGATTCCCGCGTAGGCCTTGCCCTGGTCCTGCATGTCCTTCCACGCGCCTTCGTAAGAGACGCTTATGTTGTCGGGAATGATGAAGGAGTCGGAGATTCCCTTTTTGATTTTGTTTTCGACTTCGTAGGCGTTGACTTCGCTTGTGAGGTTGGCGCTGATTGTGACAACGCGCGTTTGGTTTTCGCGCTTGATTGTGACAGGCCCCAAGCCTTTTACGACGCGCGCGAAGTTGGCCACGCTGACCTTGCCCGCGCTTCCCTTTACGTAAATCTGCTCCAAGTCTGTGACGGATTTTCTGTCGCCGCCCTCGTACATCAAGACAACCGAATATTCTTTTCCGGCCTTGCGGTAGGTGGTGGCCGTCACGCCGTTAATCGCGTAGTTGATTTCGCGCGCGACGGTTGTGACGTCAACGCCAAAGGAGTAGGCGCGGTCGCGGTCGATTTCGACTTCGATTTCAGGAACTCCTTCTTCGGTGTCCACGGAAGGCTCGCCCAAGTCGCTTATGCCGTCCATAACGTCGCGGATTTTTCCGGCGTATTTTATGGCCGAGTCAAGGTCGTCGCTTCGCAATTTGATTACGATGTCGCTTCCGGTCATTTGTCCGCGGAAGCCTTGGCTGAACGAAAAGCGCGCTCCGGCAAAATCGTTAAAGTGCGCGCGCAATTTTTTTTGTATTACTTCGGCGTTGTCGATTTGCTCTTCGCTTTTTGGGAGCTGGATTTGAATCGTTCCCCTGTAGGCGGTGGCGTTGCGCGAGCCGGTTCCGATGCTGGTGATGATTGTCGTGTAGCCTTTGACTTCCTTTTTGCAAATCTCTTCAAGCTCGGCCATGACGGCGGCGGTTGAGTCGAGCGTAGTTCCGATCGGAAGGTTCACGTTGAGCGAGACGCTGTCGTCGCGGCCGTTTGGCATCATGTTGATTGTCATCGTCGGGATAAAGGCCAGGGCCGTGATGAGAGTCACCGCGCAAACGGTGACTGTTATCGCGTGGTGGGTTAAGGCCGCGTCCAAGGCCTTTTTGTAAACGGCGGTCAAGGCGTTCATCGGAACGTCAAGCAGCGCGTAAAGCTTTCGCAATATTTTTGACTTGACCGGCTTTTCCTTTCTGTTAGAAAGCGGAAGGAATTTTCCGGCCAAAACCGGCACCAAAAAGATCGCGACAAAGAGTGACGACATCAGCGCGATTACGACGGTGAAAATTATTCCCTTGAACATTTGGCCCATCATTCCCAATTCCTTCATGTAAAAAAGGAAGGGAACGAAAACGCAAATCGTAGTCAAGTTTCCGCTAGTGACCGACATGACCATTTCGCTAGAGCCAAGTTCCGCCGAAACCAAAGGCTTTGCGCCGCGCGAACGGTAAACGTAAATGTTTTCTATCATTACGATTGACGCGTCCACAATCATGCCGACGCCAAGAATCAAGCCGGTGAGCGTCATCATGTTCAGCGTAAGGCCGGCAAAATTCATGCAAAGCATTGTGATGATGATTGAAAGCGGAATTGAAATCGCGATGATGATCGTTGACTTGAAATTTTTTAGGAAGAGGAACAAAATCAAGACCGCCAAGACAAGGCCTTGCATCGCGCTTTCCAAAAGCGTGTTGATTGTGTCGCGGATTGAGTCGGTGGTGTCCCATACGATTTGCATCGACATGTCGCCGGGGAGAATTTCTTGTATCTCGTCAAGCTTTTTGTAAACCGCGTTTGCGACCGTGACGCTGTTCTTGCCGGACTGCTTTGTGACGCTGATGTAAACGCCGGGCTGGCCGTTGATCAAGACTTCGTTGGACTTGTCGCGGTAGCCAAGGTAGGCTTTTCCGATGTCGGCAAGGCGGACGATGTAGCCGTTTCTTGTCGTGATTACGGTGGAATTGATTTGCTCCACGCTGGCGAATTCTCCGGTCGTCCTTATCGTGTAGTCGTAAAAGCCTTCGGTGATTTTTCCGCCGCCCAATTCCAGGTTTTGGCGCGAAAGGGCGGAAGAGACTTCGGTAATCGTTATGCCGTAGGCGGACAAGCGGTTTTGCGAAAGGTCAACGCGGACGATTTTGTCGCGGCCGCCGTAAACGCTCGCTTCGGCGACGCCGTCGGTCTGCTCGATCAAGTCGGTGATTGTGTTGTCCGCGATTTCGCGCAATTCGTTTCGGTCGCGGTTTCCGTTGACCGCGATGCGCATGATCGGCATGGAGTTGCTGTCCATCTTAAAGATTGAAGGCGTTCCGGCGTCGTCGGGAAGGCTTCGGACAACGCGGTCGATTTTGTCGCGCACGTTGTTGGTGGCGATGTCAAGGTTGGTTCCGTAGTTGAACTCAAGCGAAATGCTGGAGCGGCCTTCCGAAGAAGTGCTGGTGATTTTTTTAAGGCCGGTGACGCTTACAAGCTGCGACTCCAAAAGCTTTGTGACGGATTTTTCGACTGATTCAGGGCCTGCGTTTTGGTAGGTCGTGTTGATGTTTAGGTAAGGGTAGTCCACGTCCGGCATGAGGCTTATCGAAACGTTCTTTAACGTGAAGAGGCCCATGATTCCCAAAAGGACAAAGACAATCAGCGTGAGGACGGGATGGCGCAGCGTTGTTTTTGTTATGCTCATTTTTTGCCCCGCGCCTCTTTGTCTTTTGGCTTTTCGCCCGAATCTTTTTTGTCGCCGTACTTTTCGTTAAGCGCTTCGGCGGCTCCTGTGATGTCCTTGACCTTGGCGCCGTTGCTGAGCGAAGTTTGTCCTTGCACGACAACGCGCTCGCCTTGGCGCAAGCCGCTTACAATTTGAACGATTCCGTCAACTTCCTCGCCCAAAGAAACCTCGCGCTTTTCGACGGTGGAGTCTCCCTGCATCACGTAGGCAAAGTATTTGTCTTCGTTTGTTACAAGCGCGCTTTTTGGAACGGTGACCGCTCCCGAATAGTCTTTGGTGTACAAAATTATTTGCGAGAACATTCCCGCGTTTATTTTTGAGTCGCGCTCGTCAAAGTTCAAGATTATCTGCTTGGTTCTGCTTGCCGCGTCAACGACAGGCGAGACGCGCTTTACTGTGGCCGCGAATTTTTCGTCGGGGTAGGCTTGGACGGAGACAAGCGCCTTTAGGCCGGGCTTTAAAAACGACACGTAGCGCTCCGGAATGTCGGCCACGATTTGCAAGTTGTTTATGTCTCCGATGCGCGTGATTTCCGTATTGGGCGAAACCGTCGTTCCGTTTTTGGCCGGCGTTGAGATTACGCTTCCTGCGATGGGCGCGTAGACCGGGCTTTGCTTGTAGTATTCGCCGGGTTGGCTGGGGTCAACGTAGGCGATTACGTCTCCTCGCTTTACGGCGGAACCAAGCAGCACCGCGGTGGAAACGATTTTTCCGGAAACGTTTGGGTAAACCGAAACTGAGTTTTGCGATTCAATCTCACCGTTGGCGACGATGTAGCCGTGAAGGGTCTCAGGCTCCACGGCTTTTGTGACGACGCTGAACTCGGTGTTGCCAAAAGCGCCCCACGCGCCCTTTCCGGGCTTTCCTTTTCCGGGAGCGCCGTTCTTGTTTTTTCCAAAGGTAAAGGCGTAGGCGATTAAGAGCGCGGCGGCCGCTAAAAATACGATTAAAAACAAATGGGCTTTTTTTACTTTCATTTTAATTTCCTCCAGCCAAGGTTCCAAATGGAACGCCAAGCGTGTTTTCTAGATTCAATATTGACGAAGCCAAGTTGTAGGCTTGCTGCTTTAAGTTGAGCCGCGCTTTTTCCAAAGAAGTGCGCGCGTTCAAAAGTTCCGTCCAATTGCGGGAGCCTCGGTTGTAGGCCTCTTGCGTCATGCGGTAGCTTTGCTCGGCAAGGCTTACGCTGGACTTGAGCGATTGTATGGCGGAAATCGACTGCTCGATTTTTTTTAGGCCGCTCTGGGCGCTTACCGCAAGGCTTGTCTTTTTGTCCGCGATTTGCAACTCGTAATTGGCGATTGAGTCCTTGGCAGCGCTTACGGCGTCGGCCTTTTTTGACCAGGGCAAAAATCCGTCAAGCGGAAGCGTGACGCTTAGCGAAAGGCTTCCGTTGTCGTTCATGCCCTTTGTTGAATTGGTCCATGTGGGCCTGTAAGACCAGCCCGCGCTCAGCGTAGGCCCGTAAGCCGAAAAGCGCTTGTCCAAAAGGCTGTTCCGCGCGATCTCAAGATTTTTTTCAAGCGCCAAAAGTTCCAGTGAGCGCGACTCGATTCCTTCGACAGAAACTGCCTGCAAATCGGAGAATGAGTCAAGGCTTCCTTCAAGCGAAATCTCCGCGTCCTGCTTGATTCCCAAAGTTTGCTTAAAGGCGGCCAAGTCCGCGTCGTATGAAATTTGCGCGCTTTGCAAGGCGGGCAATTGCGTTTCGTAGTTGACTTGGCTGGAAAGAACGTCAAGCTGGCTTATCGCGCCCTGGCCGTATTTTCTGCGGTTGGTTTCGTAAGTTTGCCGCGCGGTCTCGGCGTTGGTTTTTTGCAAGTTGATGTTGTCGGCCTGGTAGAGCAAATTGTAAAAGGCGTTCCTCACTTTCATTTCTACGGAACGGCAGGCGGTTTCGTAGTTTATAAGGCCGGCCTGGTATTTTAGCGCGGCGTTTTTAATGTCGGTGTAAAGGTTTGTCGAAAGGGTCACGTTGACCGAGCCTTGGACGTATGCCGAATAGTTTTCGCTGAAATTTTTGTTGGCCTTGGAAAGGCCGCCGCTTGCGGTCAGCGAAGGGCTTGCGCTGTTCCACGAGTTTTTTTTGGAACGCTTGGCCGCGTCCAGTTGGATTTGGCTTTGCTTTATTTGAACGTTGTTCTTTAGCGCCAAGTCCACCGCGTCCTGTATTGAAAGCGAAAGCGGCCCGGCGGCGGCCCCGGCGTTTTGCGCGTCTTGGGCTTGCGCCGTTCCAAACGACAATATAATGGCTATCGCGGCGCAAAATAGCGCGCGCTTTTTTTTGTTTTTTTTCATAATTTTCTTTTGGTGTTCCGCTATCATTCTAGTGAATTTTCGCTTGGAATTCTATAGTAGCGATGTGTCAAAGATGTGACAAAGCTTGAAAATACCCCGGGGAAATAGGGCGGGAATTTTCAAAAACAGGGGTGTTTTTGAAAATTCTTGGGGAAAATTAGGGGTGAATTTTCAAAAACAGGGGTATTTTTGAAAATAGGGAATTTCTTTGGCGGAATATGTACGCTATTTTTTGCAGAAACTATGTTGAGAGATGTCTCAAAGTTACCGATGATAAAATCAGAGGTAATAAAATGATAAGAAAGTTAAATATTCATGGTGATAATATTGTCGAATGTGAAAGAGCATTTAGACTTTGTAAAATAGCTTTGTGTATTGAAACTTCTTCAATATCAAAGGGATCTACCGTATTTTGTCCTCGTTATAACGCCTCTACAAAAACAGACGACTATTTTTTTACCTTCTTCCCTGGCTATGGGCGTTGGAATAAAGATATTTTGAGCCTTTTACATACAGAAAAGGACAGCTTACGAGAAGCGCCGGATGTCGTAATTACTGAAGTTGTTAAAGAAATCGAAAAACCTCTTTTAGCAATAGAATATTGCGGAGCATTGCCAGCTGGAAATCAGGCTTGGCAAAGAAGCGGACGCGGATATTCTACAGGAAAATCCAAAATTCCATATTTGTATATTGCAGAACTTGGTGGTTATGAGCTTGATTCAAATAGAAACAGAAAAGCGGCAAGGACTCCTAACCCTGCTATTCCATTTAGTTATATTACTTATTCAAGAGAACATTCAATGGTTCTTCCTATTTATGAAAAAAGTCCAGGATGTGATGAAGAATCAGAGAGATTGTATCAAGATGTATTTTCTGAAAAGCAGCTTGTAGAGATTGTAGAATGTATTTTACTTGGCAAAGACTATAGTGAAGCCGAAAAGGAACTTGAAAATAAAATCATAAAATTTATTCTAATAAAAGCAAAGACATCGAAGGGGACTGTAACACTCTCAGAAGAACAATGGAAAAAAGCTTATAATGTTATTTGTGATAACGAATCACTCATAACATTTTTATGCAAAGACAATCCTGTAAATTGGAAGAAAACTGCTTATATTGAGGGTCTTACGAAAACAGCTCAAAGGTTTATGAATATTGCAAGCAAATATGCAATTGGAATTACTTCATCAAAACTGCCAATGTGCATAATTCCAAATTCAAATAAAGCAGAATTTATTAGAGAAGTAAATGAATTATATCCAAAGCTAAACGATAATTTCAATAAATGGCTTTCTAAGAAAGACAATCTCGTAATTACTTGGATTATGGGTTTTAAACCTCGCGGAGATGATGCTCGACCCGATCGTGGACTTGCCCCGTTTGTTCGTATGCTTACAGGTAAAAATGCTGACATTCTCACTTTTGTTTATGGTCCTGCGCCAACAGCGACTTGGAAACTTTTTGAAGAAAATCCTATAAAACTTGGTACAACAAACGGCTTATGGGAAGCAATATTTTCTGCTAGTGATGCTGTTCTTGTGGATTCTGCGACAAGTAAGAAAAAATTGAATATTCTAAAAGAAGAGTTTCAAAACAAGGATTTTAAGCCTGTGGATAAAAACTTCTCTGTCAATCTTGTGCCCGCAAAAATTGGCGAAAACGATGTTGATACAATTCTTCATACTTTGCTAACACAAATTAAAGGAATTAATATTTTTGAAGGCATGTGCAATCCACCAGGAGGAGATTGGAGTGGAATTTCTGTTTTAGACAAGAAAAATAAAAGAGAATATAGATGGCTGTCTTTGCCTCGTGTAAGTCAGACAGAAGCAAAACGTCCCGACCATGTTTTTCAAATCTTTGGACTTGCAGATAAGCCAATTTTGTTCTCTGTGGAATCCAAGGAAGGTGCAAGGGAACTTGAAACTGAAATCGGTGAACGATTGAACCGCTATCTTTATGATTTGCTCAAAACTCCTGTAAATGCAGAAAGAAAAGTAAATGCGGAGAATTGGAAATATTCCGATTATCAGCTCTCAAAAGATGACTTTCTCTTCGCTTCTGCAGCAGCATATATCTGCATGAGAAAAGGGGATTTTGAACTTGTTGAAAACAAAGTTGGTTGCGACATCATTTTCTCATACTGCTTTGGCGATGACGGAAAATGCACAATCAAAATTTCTTCATATTCTAAACTTGGAAAGAAAATAGCGGAAGCAATCTGTAAAGCAGAATCTCCGCTTGAAAATCTTTCTTTAGTAGTAGTTTAAGTAAAGGGATTCTGTTACTTCTTCTTGTTTTGAATTCAAAATCTTGCTCACGGCAGAGTTTCCGTTTGATAGCGAAAGTTTTCGTTTGTAAAGTTCTTTCGGCATATCGGAAAAGTAATTTGTTCCAGCTCGTGAGCCGTCAAAAGACAAAGCCCAAGAAATATTTTTTGAATTCAATTTGTCGAGTTCGGTAAAGAAATTCTGCAAGTCCAAATCTTTTATATAACGATTGTGGCTGTCGGCATAAGGCGGGTCGAAATATACAAAATCACCCTGTTTTGCCTGTGCTAAAGTTTCCTCGTAACTCTGACACTCAAAATCAACACCTTTGATTCTTTCATGCCAAATACGCACATTCTTTGCAAACATTTCAGGTTTCATTCCCTGCCTTGAAAGATGGAAAGAATTGTTGAATTCTCCTTCGCCGTTGAAACGCACGATACCATTTACGCAAGTTCGCATTATAAAATTCAAATCAAGGGGGTTGTGAGTTTTATTGAAACGAGAACGGCAATCGTAAAAAACTTTTGGTAGGCCGTCAGCATTTTTTATATGATTCAATTGCAATTCTTTGTACTCAACATTTAAAGCATTCCATTTTTCTGTGTAGTCGGAAATCACTTCTTCTGGTTTTGATTTTATCAATTTCCAAAGGTTTATTAACGGCTCATAAATGTCGGAAGCGACAGCTCCCTCATGTGCAAAAAGAAAAAGCAAGGCACCGCCACCCAAAAAAGGCTCGAAATATCGGTTATAAGATTTTGCCTCGCGAGCAATAAGAGGGGCTTGTTTTCGCTTGCTTCCAGTCCATTTTATGAGAGATGGAATCGTCTTGTCATTTGCAGGCATACACATTCTAACTTTCCTCGCTTACGCTATCAAACAGCGTCAAATCATTGTTGCAATGCTTCAGTCTTTTATTTGCGATTTTTATATATTTATCTTCAAGTTCAAATCCCACATAATGCAATCCGTTCATTTTTGCGGCAATGCAGTCCGTACCGCTTCCGACAAATGGAACAAGAATCGTATCGCCTTCTTTTGCAGAAATATCAAGCATACGCTTAATTAGACGGACAGGTTTTTGTGTTGGATGTTTTCCGTAGGCAAGTTCCTCTTTTGACTTATTATTAGGCACATCCCAAACGGTACGCATTTGTTTTCCTGCCTGCTTCAAATTATCTTCTGGAAAAGAAAGAGATTTTGATTTTTCGTAATCAAAAAAATATTCTCTTTTTTTTGCTGTTCCTGTATGTCCCCACAGAATTGTTTCGTGACTTGCGGTAAGTCTGCGACCAGAGAGATTTGGAAAACTGTTTCGCTTGTACCAAACAACTTCATTGATAATCTCAATGTTTTGTAACTGCAAAATAAAGTTTATGATTCCTATGTTATGATATGTTCCGTGAATCCAGAAAGAACCTGTCGGTTTTACAAGTCTTTTTACTTCACTAATCCAAGCTGAACAGAAATTGAAATATTCGATAAGCGGCATGTTATCCCAATTTTCCATTACTTTGGACCAATTTCCGCCGAAGCCATCAAGTTTTTCAGAGTTATCCCAGGACCAATTTCCGCCTGAACTGAGGTTATAGGGGGGGTCAATAATCGCAACATCAAAAGAATTTGAAGGGAGCTTTTTCATCTCCGAAATACAATCTCCCTTTATAATTGTGTCGAGCGGAATCGGATTTTCTAATTTAAGTTCGAGGGCATCAGCCATTTTTGCCTACCTTCTGTAACTGAGAAAGGAACTCGTCGAGCTCTTCCTTGTGGTACATTCTGTAGCCGTTTAGAGGATTTCGGACGGCTTGGAGTTTTCCTGCCTTATCCCAGTTTCGCAAAGTAAGAGGCGTTACTCCAATATATTCTGCGGCTTGTGCTATTGTCATAAGATTCTGTAAATTCTTCATAAACCTTAATAAACCTTGATAAATATATCATGAATTATTGAAAATTGTCAAGTTATAACAGATTTCAAGTTTTTTACTTGCCGGTATTATTTTTCACCATTATAATAAGAAATAAAGTTATTTTCATAAATCTAAAGGGCAGATAACAAAAATCATGGACAACATTCTCCTAAACACTTGGATTGAACTAAAAAACGGACTCAAGGCGCGGCTGACAAGAGCGGCGGGCGGCTCCGAGGAAAAATACATTCTGGTTTTGGAAGCCGTCGAAAACGAAAGCGCGCGAAAAATAAATTTAATCGTAAGCGGCCGCAAGGTTTTTGACAGTTCCGGAAAATGCTTGGACTTTGGCGACGCTTACCCTGTGGTCACGGAACACGGCAAGATGATGATGACAAAGAAATTTATCAGCGCTTGGTTGGAATAAAATGCAAATAAAAGAATTCTCGCAAATAGAAAACAAAGATTATTGGATTGGAAAAATCGCGCAGGCTGATTGGAGCGCCGGAAAATACCTTGGCCAAATTTTGCGCGACGGTTTCTTTTATGAATTGTGCGGAAGCAAGGCCAAAGTTTTTCTTTTGACGGAAGGAAACGAGTTGCTGTCGTTTTGCTCTTACGCGGAAATTGACGACGTTCCAGACACAAGTTTAAAGCCCTGGATTGGCTTTGTTTACACCTTTCCGGCTTTTCGCGGAAAAAGGCTGATAGCCAAATTGCTAGACCACGCTTGTTCATGCGCAAAAGAAGAAGGCTATAATGCCGTCTATGTTTCGACCGACCAAAAGGGCTTGTACGAAAATTTTGGCTTTGAATTCCTTCAAGAGATGCAAGACCGCCACGGTGGTGTGTCGTTGATTTATAAAAGAGAACTTGAAGAAAATCCTTGACAATACTACGTATACGTAGTAAAATGGCCTCGTTTGGAGGCCTTTATGAAAAATTTCTTCCGCTTTAATTTTACAAAAGACACCGCCGTCGCCTTTGCGGCCGGGGCGGCTATGCTTGCCCTTAGCCTTTTGATGCTGCCCTTTGCGGGCGATTCTTTGGCGGACAAAATCATTTCTTTTGTTCTTCGCGACTTTTTGATGATTTTTGGCCTGGGCGTTGTTTTTGTTTCGCTTTATGCGGAACGGAACAAAGACGGCGTAAAGGCGATTGGCTTTACAGGAAAGAAGACTGCCTTAAGTCTTTTGCTGGACATTGTTTTTGCCGCGGCTCTTTTGGCTATGTTTTTGTCGGGGGAAAAGCCTCAAGGAATTTTGGACGTCAAAAATCTTTACGCGGCGGCCTACATTTTGGTCGCGGGAATTTTTGAGATGACCTTTATTTACGGATACCTCCGCGCGAGCTTTGAAAAGGCCTTTGGAATAATTCCCGCGATTCTTTTGACGGCGGCCTTTTATTCTTTCCATCACGCGGGCTTTCAGCCGGAGTTCTTGCATTTGTTTTTTGTGGGCCTAATGTATTCCGCCGTTTATTACATCACGCAAAACCTTTTGATTGTTTTTCCATTCTTTTGGGCGGTCGGCGCTTTGTGGGACGTGATTGTTTCTTCGGAAGCGGGGAACGAGATTAAAAACATTGAATCATTCGCCATCGCGCTTGCGATTTTAGCCCTGTCCGCGATTTGGATTTTTGTTGTAAGGAGAAAGCGCGATGTTGTCTAAAACTTCTATCGTGATTTGCGGAATGCTTTTGCAAGGCGAGATGAACGCTTACGACATGCTCAAAATGATTGAGCGCATGAACATGCAGTACTGGCATCCGATCGGCGCGACCACGCTTTACGAAACCTGTCTGCGGCTGGAAAAAAAAGGCTTTATAGAGGACACGGGCAGGGCGGACAACAAGGCCGTTTACCGCCTTGCAAATTCCGGCCGCGCCGAATTAAAGGCTTCGGTTCGCGCTCTTTTTGAACGCGTTGATTTTGATTCCGTCTGGTTTTGCCTGGCCGTGATGTATTCCGGCGTTCTTACAAAAAAGGAATTGGAAGCGGAAAAGAAAAAACGCGCCGCGCTTCTTGACGAATACGAAAAAGGAACGGTAGAAAACCGCGACAAAATGCTTTTAGCGAAAGTTCCATACATCGACATCTGCGCAATCGACCGGATGATTAAGATAATTCAGATGGAAAAAGAAACGCTGGCGAAATTATGACGGAAGCGGAATTGTATAAAAAACTCGGACAGCTTACAAAGAACAAAGACGAATGGGAGCAAAATATTCCGTATGTCGCCGTCTTGCTGGAACATGACTCTCCAAAAATAAAGGCAAAAGCCTTGTGGCTGCTCGGCGAGATGGGCTTGCGACACCCGGATAAAATCGCCGCCTGCGTTCCGGCTGTTAGTGGCTTTTTGCGCAGCGGCGACCCGCTTCTTAGGGAACGCGCGCTCAACGCGCTTGGAAGAATCGGCCGCGCGGATTTTAGCTTGATCAAAGATTATTGGAATGGCTTTTTTCGCTTTGCAAAAGACGACGCGCCGAACGTAAGGCTCAACTTTATTTGGTCGGCGGAAAACATCGCGACAAACACGCCGGACGTTTACGCAGGCTTTATGGATGTTTTTGAGGAACTTCTGCGCGACCCGGATGAAAAAGTTCGCATGGAAGCGCCTGAGATTTTCCGCGTTCTCGGAAAACGCAAGCCACAGTTTGTGGAACCCTACATCGGGCTTTTAAAAAAGATTTCGGAAAGCGATTCAAACAGAGTTGTAAGAATTCATGCCTCTGGCGCGATTAAAGCGACAGAGGCATCGAAGTCTAAAACTTTTTTGTAATTATAATTTCAACTTTCTTTTCGTGGATGCGGACAACCACATCGTCGGAAATGCTTGCGACGATTGATTTTTCCAATTCGTCCCAGGCTTCGCCTTTTTCTTTTCCGGCATAGGAGCGGTAGGTGTCCAACGACCAGCTGCGGCCCATTTCGTAGAAGTTTCCGGCGGTCGCGCTGACTTGCGCGTAGTCGATCATCATCAACTGGGCCGCGACGAGGATTTTGCCCAAAATGCCTTTTCCTGCGTCGTTCTTTCCGCTGGAAGAAATGGCCAGCAACTTGTCGCGCTTGTCGGAAGACATCGGCTTTGTCGGAACAAGGCTAGTGCGCAATTTGTACTTGTTGTTTTCCGCTTCAATCCAAAAGTCGCCCTCGGCGTATTCGAGCAGTTCCGGCAGCATCGAGATTAATTCTTCGGCCATAAGGCGCAAAAGCTTTGTGTTTTTTTCGTCAAGCTTGTTGTAGGCCGCGGCTTTTTCCGTTTCGTTCAAGATGGCGGAAAGGGACTCTTTGTCGCCAGTGATTTTGCAAACGTCAGATTTCATTGTGTCCTCCTTAATTTTTTTTGCATTGCTTAGAGAAAGTCCTTGCTCCCTCTACGACAAGAACTACCGCAAGAATCGCCATCGCGCTTGCGAACAAAAGCTGGAACCAGTTGCCCCAGTGGAAGGCTTTTGCGGCAAGTTCCGGGGTGGCCGCATGGGTCATTGCCGTAACCTTTGTGATGATCGTGCGGACAAGCTGCGTCAATGTGGCGCCAAGCATAAAGATTGTGGGAATGATGAACATCTTGTTGTTCTTTCCCACTTCGCCCAACCATGCGGCCACGGCCATCAGCGCGATGCCGGCGAGCAATTGGTTGGCGGCGCCGAACAAGCCCCAAATCTGCGAAAGCTGGAGGCCGCCCAAAACGCAGCCGATTACAACCATCAATACCGTTCCGAACAAGGGGAAGGCCAAAACTTTGCGGACAGGATTCTTTGCGTCCTTGTAAGTCGCCTCTCCTTCTTTAAGGAAAAGCTCGCTGAACATAAAGCGGCTTAGGCGCGTTCCCGTGTCCAAAGAAGTCAACGCGAATACAGAAACCGCCAAAGTCAAAAGCGCGTAAATCGCGTTGTTGTTGTCCGCGTAGCCGAACATCTTTGCGATGCCCTGCGCGAACGCAACCGGCGGCGCTCCTTTAAAGGCTCCGTCAACGATGAAAGTTTTTGAAACCATTCCGACCGCGATCAAAGAAATGATTCCAAGCGCGGATTCGATGAGCATTGAGCCGTAGCCGATTGCCTTGGCGTTCTTTTCGTTGTCAAGCTGCTTGGAAGTCGTTCCTGTGGAAATCAACGAGTGGAAGCCGGAGCACGCGCCGCACGCGACGGTGATGAACAAGGCCGGGAACATCGGGCCGATTTTTGTTGACCAGCCGGTAAAGGCGGGAAGCTCGAACGTCGCGGTTCCTGTAATCGCGGAGACGACGATTCCGACCAAAGCCAAAGCCATCATCGCGTAAAGCAAGAACGACGAAAGATAGTCGCGCGGTTGGAGCAAAATC